>JAYVNF010000483.1:0-8720 GCA_043758575.1 Rhodoferax sp. | reverse complement strand
AGTTCGGATCGTCCCAGGTCTTGCCCATGCCGTTCTGGTAACGACCCAGGATGCGCTGGTTGATCGCATCGACGCCGGTGTTGACATACGACTTGTCGGCGATGGTCTCGGCCATCTTGTTCTTGTTCTTCAGGCCAGCGTCGATCCACTGGCTGGCTTCGAGTACCGCCATGATCACGGCGCGCGCGGTGTTTGGGTACTTCTTGACGAACTCACCAGTGGTGCCGAGCACCTTTTCGGGGTGGTCTTTCCAGATGTCCTGCGTGGTGACGGCGGTGATGCCGATGCCATCGATGATGGCGCGGTGGCCCCAGGGCTCGCCCACGCAGTAGCCATCCATGTTGCCCACGCGCATGTTGGCCACCATCTGCGGCGGCGGCACGGTGATGACCTTCGCATCCTTCAGTGGGTTGATGCCGGCCGAGGCCATCCAGTAGTACAGCCACATCGCGTGGGTGCCGGTGGGGAAGGTCTGCGCAAAGGTGTACTCGCGCTTGTCGGTCTGCATCAGCTTTGCGAGGCTCGGGCCGTCAACGGCGCCCTTGTCGGCCAGTGCTTTGGACAGCGTGATGGCCTGGCCGTTGTTGTTCAAGGTCATCAGCACGGCCATGTCTTTCTTGGGGCCGCCAATACCGAGGTGCACGCCGTACACCAGGCCATAGAGCACGTGGGCAAAGTCCAGCTCGCCCGTCACCAATTTGTCGCGCACGCCGGCCCAGCTGGCTTCCTTGCTGAGCACGAACTTCACGCCGTACTTCTGGTCCAGGCCCAGGACGGAAGCCATCACCACGCTGGCGCAATCGGTCAGCGGAATGAAGCCAATTTTGACTTCGGTTTTTTCCGGGGCATCGGAGCCAGCGGCATAGACGGCAGCGCGCAGCGCCGGGTTGATGCCCACCGCACCAATGGCTGCGGTTTGCAGCACGGCGCGGCGTGAGAGTTTGGTTTTCAGAAGATCCGTCATGGCAACACTCCAATAGAAAAAGCAAAACAAAAAAGGCGTCCGCACGGGGCTCACTTGCTGGAAGCAGTGAAGCCGTGGGGACGCCTTTGTCCGGGTTGGATGTGCCGCAACCGCCGTTGGCTGCTGCACATCGCGTGACCATCAGTGGTCTTGATTTCTACTACGCAAACAGCGTGCCATGCTGAATGGGCTGTTTGAGGCCTATGAACGGACCAAAAGAGTTCAGGAGTCGCACCTATTTTGTGCAATGCACCAATTGCGTTTGCTCAGCCCATCAAATCGGCCACGTCCAGCATGCGCTGGGCCACATCGGCCATCTTCAGGTTCTTGTCCATGGCAGCCTTGCGCAGGCGCGCATAGGCCTCGGCCTCGCTGAGTTTTTGGCGCTCCATCAGCAGGGCCTTGGCGCGGTCTATGACCTTGCGCTCCTGCAGATTGGTGCTGAGTTCATTCAGCTCGCTGCGGGCATCGGCCAGCTCCTGGCGCAGCGCCTGCTCATGCTGGAAGCGGGCCATGGCCACATCCAGGATCGGGCGTATGCGGTCGCTCTGCAGGCCGGCCACGATGTAGGCGCTGACACCGGCGGCCACGGCGGCGCGGGCGTTGCCGCTGTCGTGGTCGTTGGTGAACATGACAATGGGGCGGCGCGCATCGCGCGTGGCCATGACCACGTGCTCCAGCGCGTCACGCGCCTCGCTCTCGGCATCCACAATGATCAGGTCGGGACGCAGCTGGGCCAGGCGCTCGGTCAGAAACACATCGGCCGGCAGCGAGGCCACCAGGTTGAAGCCGTTCTCCAACAAGCCTATGCGCAGGCTGCGCGAACGCTCGGCCTGGTCGCGGGCGTGGTCGTCGTCCGGATCAACCAGATCCAGATCAGGAGAGATGACAACAATGCGTATGGCGTCGGACATTGCCAAACGTTAACGCAAATTTCGCGCCACGCCGCACCGGTTGTGGCCTCAGTCGCGCAATTGCCTCAGCTTGATGAAAGCAAGTGCGGCCATCACCGCATCGTTGAGTGCGTCATGGGCTTCGCGCAGGGGCAGACCCAGGTCGCGCATCAGGGTGTCAAAGCGCAGGTCGATCTGCGGCGCATCCTGGCGCGTGTGCGCCGGTTGCCGGCGGTACTTGTAGTCGTAGTACAGGCCCGACACCTCGATCTTGGGTTGTGGCAGGCCCTGGCCGAGCATGGGAAACAAGGCCTTGTTGACCATGGCCACGTCGAACTCCAGGTAGTAGCCCACCAAGGGGCGGCTGCCAATAAAGCGCATGAGCTGCTTCATGGCCTCCTCAATGGGCAGGCCGTTTTCTACATCGCGCGCGCGCAGACGGTGGATCTTCACACTCTCTGGCGAGACGCCGTGCTCGGGTTTGACCAGCAACTCCAGGCGCTCGCTGGTCATGATGCGGTTACCCACAATGCGCACCGCGCCTATGGAAATGATTTCGTCCTTGCCCACATTCAGGCCGGTGGTCTCGCAGTCCAGCGACACCCATTCGTTGGATGGTGGCGCATCGAACATGAAGCGGAACTCGGGCAGGCCCAGGTGGTAGATCAGCCACTCGCGCTTCAGGGCCGCCCACCAACGTCGCGGCAGAAATTCGACACTCACCCCACCGACTCCAGGTGAAAGCGCAGGCGCAACAGAATCTTGAAGCGCTTGACCACGCCCAGCGTGTCCTTGAGCAGGTCGCGGTCCAGGCTGCTGAGTTTTTCCACGTCGATAGAGCCGGTGACAGCGCGTCCAGTATCGAGCTCAGCCAGCCCGGCCTTGAGCTTCAAGCCCATGAAAAAGTACAGGCTGTCGGTGAGGTCGCCGGCCATCTCGGCCGAGAGTTTTTCCTGCGCCACCAGCGCCTGTATGCGCGCGGTGGTGCCGGTCTCGCCGATGCGTTGGGCCAGTGCCAGGCTGCGCACACCGTGCACCAGCGGGAAGATGCCTTCCTTCTTGATGTTGAGCTGGTGGGCGTTGTCGCCTCCCAGGCCCAGCAGGCGGTTCCACCAGCCGGTGCCGGTGCCAAAGGCGTCAATGGCCGAGGCAAAGCGGTTGAGCATGGCGTCGTTGTCGGTGGCCAGCGCGCTCAGGCCTTTTTGCACCGCGTCCAGCAAATGGGCGTCGCCGCAGACGGCGTGCGCATCCATGAAGATGGCCAGCTTCATCAGGCTGTCGCCGTCCGGCATGATGAGCCACTGGCGCGCCATCTGGGCAAAGGCGCTGGCGGTGTTGCGCCAGTCCGGGTTGCTGACCATGATGTGGCCGGGGCACTCGGGGTAGCCAAAGCTGGCCAGCGCAGCCGAAAAACGGTTGCAGATGTCGGCCAGATCGGCCGGCGGCGTGTAGCCATCGCGCAGCACCAGGCCGTTGTCCTGGTCGGTCTTGAGCAGCTGCTCGCCCCGGCCCTCGCTGCCCATCACAAACAGGCAGCTGTTGGCCACCAGCTCGGGCGGCGCAATCAGGCTCCAGGCGCGCTCGAACAGGCGCGCATTGAGCTGCTGCACCAGGCTGGCAATCAGGTTCACGCGCGAGCCGCTGCGGTACAGCAGGGCAATCATGCGGGTGATCTGGGCGGCGGCCTGGCTCAGGCCCTCGAGGTCTTTGGCGTCTTCAATCTTCTCGGTGATTAGGTGCGACTGGTTGGACAGGAATGAAAACAGGTCCAGCGCCTCCAGGATGCCGACGATGGTGCGGCCCTCGTCCACCACCACCACGCGGTGCACGCGGTGGCGCAGCATGGTGGCCATGGCGTCGCCCAACTGGTCGGAGGGCTTGACCTCAATCAGCTTGAAGTTGGCCATGTCGCCCACTGGCAGCTGGTCCAGCGGGCGGCCGTCCAGAATGGCGCGCTGCACGGCGGTAGCGGTGAAGATGCCCAGGCGCTCGGGGCTCACCGAGCTGTCGCGCACCAGCACGTTGGAGGTGCGCTCGGCCTGGAACAGTTTGACGATGCTGAGGATATCGGTGTCCACATCGACAAAATGGGCCGGACGCAAAAAGGCCTCGTCCACCCGCGACATGGTCAGCGACTGCAGCTCATGCTGGTTTTGCCGCGCCGAGAGCGCGCTGAGCTTGTTGCTCAGGTCCGAGAACAGCAGCGCGCCAAAGGTGGCGTTGGCGGCAATCAGGTCGCTCACTGCCTGCTTGGCCAGTTGGTAGGCCACCACTTCTTCGGCCGCGATGAAGCGGCTGCTGACCTTGCCGGCCACCAGGCCACGGCCATCGAAGCAGTCGTCCGTGCCATAGGAGGTAAGCACCTCGGAGCCTTCCATCTGGCTCACATAGCCCTTGATGATGACAAACAGGTGCGTGGGGGCAATGCCCACCTCCAGAATCGTGGCGCCTTCGGGGAAGTAGGCCACGTCCACGCTGTCGCGCACCAGGCGCTGCTCGTCCTGGGTCAGGCAGTCAAAGGGGGAGGCGTTGAAGTTGAAGGCGGTGGGCATGGGGCATGCGCAGCCTTATGCCTTGACGGGCGGCAGGCCGGAGGGCAGCGCCAGCGGCGCGTTCCAGTTCGTATCGCTGAACCAGGCATCCCCCTCCAGGTAGGCGCGCAGCATGGGCAGCGCGTCCAGCCCCCAGAACACTTTGCCGTCGACCTCAAAGGCCGGTACACCAAAAATCTTCAGCGCCAGTGCCGCGTCGGTGTGGCTTTTGAGCTGGGCTTTTACGCTGTCTTCGGTGGCGCCACGCGGGGGGGCCAGAGCGGCCGTGAGGGCTTGCACGCGGGTGGCGTCTACCGCATCTGCGGCGCCCTGCCAAACATGGCGGAACAAGGTCTCGCAGACATAGCGGTTGGGCAGGCCTGTTTCATCCGTGCCCACGGCCAGGCGCAACAGGCCCATGGGGTTGAAGGGGTGCACGGCCGGCATGTCCAGCACCAGGCCTTTGTTATGCGCCAGCCACATCACGTGGCGGTAGGTCCATTCGCGCTTGGCCGGAATTTCCGCCGGCCCCAGGCTGCCGTGGTGGCGCAACAGTGCACCCAGCACCACCGGCTTGTAGCGCACGCTGTAAGAGAGGCCCTGCAAGGCCTGGGGCAGCTCCTCAAACGCCAGGTAGGCGTAGGGCGAAATGAAGTCCAGGTAAAACGTGATCTCTTTCATGGCCATCCCTTTGCGCTTTTCACGCCGTGTGCGCCCCAGCTGTTGGGGCGCCGGTTACGCCCAACGCGCCTGCAGGCGTTTGTCAATCAAAGTCCACACCCCGAACTTCGCATCCTCGTCCATAGTGGACCACTGGATCAGTTCGTTGCGCGTACGCAGGCAGCCCAGGCAGACATCGGTCTTCTCATCCATGCGGCATACCGAGACGCAGGGTGACATAGAACTCTTTCCCGCAGCTTGCACCGAAGCCGAGCGGTCGGACAAGACCTTGCGCGCGCCGGCCGGCATATCGGCCAGCGGCCACTCCACCACATCCGCCTCGTTGACACCGGTCATCCAGCACAGCTGCGAGGGGCTGAGCTGGAACACGCTGTGCGGGTGGCCGGCGGCGGCCCAGATGTCGTCAAAGCGAAACAGGTCTTCGTCAATCAGCGTCAGCAGCGGCTGGGCATGCGCCAGCGGCGCCACACCGCCTATGCTGAAGCCGGTGCTGGCCTTCACAAAGGCGGCATCGGCCCGGCCCACCGGACCGACCAGAGCCTCGACCTTCTTCTGGCCCACACGGCGGTCGCCCGAGGTGACGACCAGCACCGCTGCGTCATCCGAGAGGCGGCGAAAGATGATGCTCTTGGCAATCTGGCCCAGGGCCACACCCAGGGCATCGGCGGCCTGCTGCGCGGTGCGCGCAGCGTCTTCGAGCATGACGGGCGCATGCGCATGGCTGTGCGACTGCAACACAGCGGCCACGCGCTGCACACCCTCGGGCAGGTTGATCAATTCAGCTCCACACATAGCAAGAGATTCCATTTTTTTTCACAGGTTGAGGCCACAGCCCGGGTGCCGGGTGTGGGTGGCCCGGGCACTAGCCCTGGCGCTTGGACAGCAAGGCACGGGCCACCCGCGATTGCGATGCGCGGCCCAGCACCTGGCTGATGAATTGTCCCGCATCTACGAGCCGGTCCAAATCGATGCCGGTTTCAACCCCCATGCCCTGCAGCATATAGACCACGTCCTCGGTCGCCACATTGCCGGTGGCGCCCTTGGCATAAGGGCAGCCGCCCAGCCCGGCCACCGAGGACTGGAAGTTCCACACCCCGAGCTGCAGCGCGGCCAGGGTGTTGGACAGCGCCTGGCCGTAGGTGTCGTGGAAATGGCCACTGACCCGGTCAACGTCGTAGTGCTTGAGAGCCGCCTCCAGCGCCCGCTGGACTTTCAGCGGCGTGCCCACGCCAATGGTGTCGGCCACATCCACGCGCTGCACACCGATCTCGCACATCAGGCGCGCCACCAGTTCCACCCTGGAGGGCGCAATCTCGCCCTCATAGGGGCAACCCACCGTGCAGGAGATGGCGCCACGCACCGCAATGCCGGCGGCCAGGGCCGCCTGCACCACCGGACGAAAGCGCTCCATGCTCTCGGCAATGGAGCAGTTGATGTTCCGCTGGCTGAAGGCCTCGCTGGCGGCGCCAAACACCACGATCTCGTCGGGCCGGGTTGTAAGCGCGGCCTCATAGCCCTGCAGATTGGGGGTCAGCACCGAGTAGCGCACACCGGGCTTGCGTGCCATGCCGGCCATGACCTCGGCGTTGTCGGCCATTTGCGGCACCCATTTGGGCGAGACAAAGCTGGTGACCTCGATCTCAGTCAGGCCGGCGTCTTGGAGGCGCTGCACCAGCTCGATTTTGGTGGCTGCAGGCACGGCCTGCTTCTCGTTTTGCAGGCCGTCACGCGGGCCTACGTCGATCAATTGGACGCGCGATGGCAGATTCCCCAATCCCATAACTTCTCCTGAATGTTGGATGTAAGCGGTAACGGCGGTGGCCCTACAAGCCCAGCGGCAAATCCCGCGCGTCAAAGCCCATGGACTGCAGCTCACGCCCAAAGTGCGTCATCGCCAAAGGGAAGGCCTGGGCCACCAGCACGTACTGGTACAGCTCGGCCTCGAACTTGGGCAGCACCAGGGCGTCGTTTACGCCGGCGGGGTAGTCAAACCGAGCCTCGAATTCGGAATGGAAACTGGCCGGCAAGGCGCCGTCGTCCTCGCTGCGCGCCACCGCCTTGAGGTCGATCTTGACCACCGCCTGCAGAATGCCACCGGCCACATTGGGCACGGCCAGACCGACCTCGATGTAGTGGGTCAGCGCAAAGGGACTGGCGCCGTTGCCGCCGGCCGGCCGGCGGTTTTCACCCGTAAAGGACAGGGTGCGAAAGGACACCAGCTTGGGCCGCGCCGTGCTCACTTCCATGTCTTCTCGCCCTGGGCGTAGGGGCGCAAGGTCACGGTGGTGGGGCCGCGTGCGCTGTCACCCCGGTAGGCTTGCAGCAGCACCACGTTGGAGCTGGCGCTGCTGGCGGTGATCAGCGTGGCGCGGGAGAATTCTTCGGTGGCACCGCACTCCGCCACCAGTTCCCAGAACGCCGCCTCGCTGCGGCGCACCAGGCGCAGCAGCTTGTCCATGGGTTCGGACTGGGCCACATCGTCGTTCTCGTACTTGCT
This sequence comes from Rhodoferax sp., assembly GCA_043758575.1. Taxonomy (GTDB): domain Bacteria; phylum Pseudomonadota; class Gammaproteobacteria; order Burkholderiales; family Burkholderiaceae_C; genus Allorhodoferax. Next base: position 1,154 of record JAYVNF010000483.1, on the reverse strand, counting down.
AAAGGCCACCGGCCCTCCGCCGAACAGCCGCGCTGCCTGGCTCTGGGTCAGTTGGTACTGCTGGCGTATGGCGCAGATCTCGGCGCCCGTGAGCAAACCGTCCACGGTCTTGCGAAAGGCCATGACGCCGCGCTTGTTCAAGCGGCTCTCGCGGGCACCGGCGAAATCCGCATGGCAGGCGGCGCACACACGGTAGTGCAGCGCCAGAATTTTCTTTTGGCCCTTGTAGTCACTCTCCAGCGGGTCCGCATGGTTGCTCAGAGGGCCCTTGCCGCAGATTGGGCAGTGTTCTTGGGTGTTCATCGTGTTCCTCAGAATTTTGCCCGGTACATCAGATATGGCACGAAACCGCCAATACCACCGTGCCCGCCGGGTTGATTGCAAATTTCACAAAATACTCCACCAGCATGTGTTTATGGGCCGCCGCCACCCACTCGCGGAGCCGGATCGCATACGCATCGCAGGCGGCATAGGCGCCCCGCCCGCTCTCACACCACTCGGAGCCACGGTAGTCGCTGCGCTGCAACTGCAGCAGCAAATCGGCCACATCGGCACTCTCCCAACCCAGATCCCTGACGTTGCGCGTGCAGCCGCGGGTCCACAGCAACAGGCCCTCGCCGTCTTTCAGTATGGAATGCACCCGGCCCAGGTCGTACAGGGGTCCACCCGGTATTTTTCCGCTGGCACCTGGGGGGGCGATGTCAAACTGTATTCCCGAAACAAGGTTGAAAGTTACCATTATGGTAATTTTCAGTAGCCGCGCCCCCGCTCCACCAGACCGGCCACGGCTTGGCCCTGGTCCATTGCTGCGATCTTGTAGGCGATTTGCGCCACCGCATCGCTGCGAATAGTCAACGCTGCGGTGTGGGGCGTGACGGTGATCTGCGGATGCGGCCAGAACGGGTGCCCGAGCGGCAAGGGCTCGCTGCGAAACACGTCCAGCGTGGCACCGGCCATATGGCCAGTCTCCAGCAGGGCCAGCAGGTCTGCTTCGACCAACTGGATGCCGCGCGCCACGTTGATCAGATAGGCGCCGGGCTGCAGGCGCGACAGGGTGTCGCGGTTGATCAGGTCGCGTGTCTCGGGGGTGGCCGGCAACACCGAGACCAGTACCCGGCTGGCCGCCAGAAAGTCCTGCAAGCCGTCGGCACCGC
>JAYVNF010000482.1:0-2794 GCA_043758575.1 Rhodoferax sp. | reverse complement strand
TCGTCAGCCCTTGTTGGCTAGCTGCGAAAGGGCTTCCCTACAATCGCTTGTATGGAAGCCCTTTTATTTTCAACTGGCGTAGTCGCCCTGGCCGAGATGGGGGACAAGACCCAGTTGCTGGCCTTCATCCTCGCGGCCCGTTTCAAGAAACCCCTGCCCATCATTGCCGGCATTTTTTGCGCCACCGTGGTCAACCACGGCCTGGCCGGTGCCTTGGGTGCCTGGATCACCTCCATGGTGTCCCCCGGCACCCTGCGCTGGGTGCTGGGCCTGTCCTTTCTGGGCATGGCCGCCTGGACCCTGGTGCCTGACAAGATCGAGGAGGAAGAAACCCAGGTCGCCAAGCAGTTTGGCGTCTTCGGCGCCACCTTGGTGACCTTTTTTCTGGCCGAGATGGGCGACAAGACGCAGATCGCCACCATCGCCCTGGCCGCCAAGTACGGCAACCCGCTGCTGGTGGTGGTGGGCACTACGCTGGGCATGCTGATTGCCGACATTCCCGCCGTGTTTGTGGGCGACCGTTTTGCCGCCAGGATTCCCTTGAAGCTGGTGCACGGCATTGCGGCTGCCATGTTTGCAGTGATGGGTGTGCTGGCGCTGCTGAATGTGGGTGGCTTGCTTTAGGTTTGCGCCTTGGCTGGTGCCTGCTCGTTAATTCAGTCGTTCAAGCCGGCCTTGCCACGGTTGGCCTTGATGCCTGAGCGCTGACTTTTTCCCTCCAGCCGGCGCACCTTGGACGCCCGGGTCGGCTTGGTGGCACGGCGCACACGCGGCGGCGCCGCCACGCTGTTGACCAGCTCGTGCAGACGCGCAAACGCGTCCAGCCGGTTCATGTCCTGGGTGCGGTGCTGCTGGGCCTTGAGAATGAGCACGCCATCCTGCGTGATGCGGCTGTCGTGCAGGCACAGCAGGCGCTCCTTCACACCCTCGGGCAGGCTGGAGGCGTGGATGTCAAAGCGCAAATGGATGGCGCTGGAGACCTTGTTCACGTTCTGCCCGCCCGCACCCTGTGCGCGGATCGCGGTCACGCTCACTTCGGCTTCGTTGATGGTCAGGGGCGCTGTCATACTTAGGGGTATTTTCAACCAACGCGAGGACAAGCACCATGGCCAAAGGTCAACAAAAAACCAACAAAGAATCCAAGAAACCGAAGAAGGACACTTCGCCTCCCAAGCCCGCCTCCTCCAGCACCAGCGAGCCGGTGCGTCCCACAGTGACCACCTATGTGGCGCCGCGCGGCAAGATGAAGGACAAATGAAGCCCGCTCTGTGAGCCACGCCAAACCGGTTGTGGCGGCGTTCGAGCCTGCCTTCGTAAAGGCCCTGACCCGCATCTTTGAAGAAGACATTGTTTTCAACCGCACGCTGGGTTTAAAAGTCACCTCGGTGACCCATCAGGGCGTGGGCGGCAGCATCGCCATGCGCCCGGAGTTGGTGGGCCATCCTAGCTACAACCGTATCCACGGCGGTGTCATCAGCGCCTGCCTGGACGCCATGGGCGGTCTGGCGGTGCTGGCAGCGATTGGCGCGCGCCACATGGACGAGCCAGTAGAGGCACGGCTGCACCGCTTTGCCAAGCTGGGCACCATTGATTTGCGCGTGGACTACCTGCGCCCCGGCATTGGTGAGCACTTCACTTTGCGCGCCGAAGTCATGCGCCTGGGCTCGCGCGTGGCTTCCACCCGCATGGAGTTTTTTGGCGCCGACGGCACGCTGCTGTCCAGCGGGGCCGCTGCCTACATCGTCTCTTGACATGGAGCGTCGATAATCGGGCCATGAGCAAATTTGACACCGGCAGTATTGCGCGCTTTGTCTGGCGCGTGGAATTCATTCCTTACGTGGTATTCACCGTCATTGGCGCCGCCGTTTTGTACGTGCTGGGCAGCATTGGCCTCAATGCCCTGCACAACGGCAGCTTCATTCCGCCGCCCACCAAGCTGGAGCGCTATGACTGCGCTGCCCCTAGCGGCAATTTTTCAATTTACTACCTGCATGGCACGGACCGCGTGCAGATCAAGACCGCCAACGGCCTGCTGGACGGCAATGTGCAGCAGAATCGCTTCGACTGGCAGGGCTTTGCCAATGACCGCAGCTTGCTGGGTTTTGCGCCACCGGCAGAGATCGTGTTCGAAGACGCCAAGACCCTGCGTGTGTCCGGGCCGGACCTGAACAACGTGGTCTGCAACAACACGGTCGAGGGCACGGCCCAGCGCCGTGCCATTGCCCCGTAAGCCATGGAGCGCAAGGAATACAAACCCCGCTTCGGTCGCCTGCTGGCGATATGCGGCCTGGCCGTGGCTTTCTGCGGCTTTCTGGTGTGGTTTGCCAGCACCTATCTGCGCGACTGCTGCGGGCCCTGAGAGCGGTACAGTGATGCAGCGCTTCACAATGGTTCTCATACGGGTGCTGTGCCTGGGCCTGTGCCTCAGCGTGTGTCTGGATTTGACAGCTTGTTTCGAGCCCATCAAGGACACCCATCCAGACCAGGTGCTGACCAAGCGGCGTGCCCTGTTCAAGCAATTCACCCGCACCCTGGAGTCCATAGGCTTGGTGGCCAGTGGCCGCAAAGAGTACAAGTCCGATGAATTCCTGGGCCTGGTGCAGGACCTGGACAAGCTGTCCAGCAAGCCCTGGGTCTACTTTCCGCCGGATGGCAACTACCCGCCCACGCATGCCAGACCTGCGGTGTGGAGCCAGCCCGAGGCCTTCAAGGCCGCGCAGGAAAAATACCAGGCCAGCGTGCAGGCCTTGCTGCTGGCAGCGCAGGCGGGCCAGTTGGAGCCGATTCAGCGTGC
>JAYVNF010000481.1:0-2794 GCA_043758575.1 Rhodoferax sp. | reverse complement strand
CACCCTGCTGGTCCTGCCGCCCTGCGTGGCCCTGGTGTATGCAGTGGCCTGCCACATGCAGTCGCCCCTGGCCTTGTTTGGCGTGCTGTTCCTGGGTGGCCTGTGCCTGGGGTGTCTGGAGACCATCGTCAACCTGGAGGCCGACCGCGTCGAGCACCAGCTGGGCCGGCGCATCATGAACCGCGCGCACGCTTTCTGGAGCTTTGGCTTTTTTGGCGCCGGTGCTTTCAGTGCCGCCGTCAGCCGCCTGCACATCAGCGCGCAGTGGCAGCTGGGATTCACCGTGCCCCTGGTGCTGCTGCTCACGGTGCTGTGCATGGGCCGCTTCGAGGCCGCGCCCTCGCGCCATCTGGAGACCGGCAGCCCGGCCGACAGCGCACCGCGCTGGTCGCGTCCCACGCCCGGCATCATGCTGCTGGTGGCCTGCTGCGCCGGCGCCTTGTTGCTCGAAGGTGCGGGCATAGACTGGTCGGCCATCTATATGCGCGATGTGTTCCAGAGCGGCGCCAGCGCCGGTGCCCTGGCCGTCGCCAGCGTGGCCCTGGCCCAGGCCTGCACCCGCTTTGTGGCCGACGCCCTGGTGGAGCGCTATGGCCCGGTGCCGGTGGCGCGTGGCCTGCTCTCGCTGTTGTTTGTGGGCGCGCTGCTGGTGAGCGCGGCGCCGGTTGCGGCCGTTGCCATGCTGGGCTTTGCCCTGATGGGCGTGGGCTCCAGCGCCATCTTCCCGCTGGCGATGTCGGCCGCCGCCCAGCGCACCGACCGCCCGGCCGCAGTCAATGTGGCGGCACTGGCGCAGACCGGCTTCGTCATCTTTTTGCTGGCGCCGCCCAGCCTGGGCTTTGTGGCCGAGCAGTGGGGCGTGCGCGCGGCCTATGGGGTGGGTCTGCCGCTGGTGCTGCTGGGCTTGCTGAGTTGCTCGGCGTTGGGGCCGCGGCCTACGGTGGCGCAGGAGAAGGTGGCTGCTGGAGGCTGAGCCGGGACGGGGCAGTGCTTGCTCGCAGCTGGTTTGTGGTGCCCAGCGGGCCTTGGCGGTGACGTTGACGCCGCTGTACAGAGGGCCACAATGGTGTGGTTCCGTGCCCTCCAGGAGGTCTTATGGCTGAGAGTGACAAGGTGTTTGCGGGCGCTATCCCCATGTTCTACGACACGCTGATGGTGCCCCTGGTATTCGAGGCCTATGCCGCCGATCTGGCGGCGCTTGCCGCAGCGGGCGCGCCTGCTTCGGTGCTGGAAACAGCCGCTGGCAGCGGCGTGGTCACGCGCTTGCTTGCACCCCGACTGCGCAGCGATACGCGTTACGTGGTGACCGATCTCAACCAGCCCATGCTCGACTATGCGGCCAGCCGGCAGGCGCCCGATACCCGCATCGCGTGGAGGCAGGCAGACGCGTTGAACCTGCCATTCGAAGATGCCTCGTTCGACGTCGTGTGCTGCCAGTTCGGCGCGATGTTCTTTCCGAATCGGGTCAGCGGCTATGCCGAGGCGCGTCGGGTGCTCAAGCCCGGCGGGCGTTTTGTTTTCAATGTGTGGGACCGCATTGAAGAGAACGCCTTTGCGGATGAGGTCACCCAGGCCGTTGCACAGGTATTTCCCCACGACCCACCACGGTTCCTGGCCCGCACACCACACGGCTACCACGACATCGCAGCCATCCGCGAGGAGTTGCAACGTGCTGGGTTCGTTGGCATCGCGATAGAGACGCGCGAAAAAGTGAGCCATGCGGCCTCTGCGCGTGCCGCCGCCACCGCCTACTGCCAGGGCACGCCGCTGCGCAACGAAATCGAGGCGCGCGACGCCAGCTTGCTGCAGCTCGCCACAGATCGAGCGGCCGAGGCGATCACCAGGCGCCATGGTGACGGCCCGGTGGCCGGAAAAATGCAGGCGCACGTGATCGTGGCGCTGAGGTAGCAGAGGCACGGCTCTGCCCACACCCGGCCCATTCAGTCCTTGGGTTTGGCCTTGACGCTATGAACCGTCTCGCCGCGCGCAAGCATCTCCACGAGTTCGGTTATTCGCTTCGCGCGGGTCTCGGCTTTCACGGCCGTTTGAATGCGCCACAAGACCGCGTAGCGATTGGCAGCATTGATGGTCGAGAAGAACGCCTTCGCCGTCGGTGCGGCGTCGAGCGCCGCCATCAGGTCTTCGGGTACCACGGAGGTGCGCGCGCCGTCGTACGCTTGCGCCCATCGGCCGTCGGCCTTTGCGGCCTCTACCTGCGCCAGACCCGGCGCCTGCATGCGGCCCTGCTGGGTGAGCGCCGCAACCTTGTCGACATTGATCTTTGACCAGACGCTGCGCGCGCGCCTGGGCGTGAAACGCTGCAGGAAATAGTGCGCGTCCAGGCCCTTCTTTTGGCTGTCGATCCAGCCCCAGCAGAGTGCGATCTCCACCGCCTCCGGGTAGCTGACGCTGGCTTCCTCCGCGCCGCGCTTGGCGATCTGGAGCCAGATGCCTGGCGACGTGGCATGGTGTTGCTTCAACCAGAGTTCAAATGCCCGGGCGTTCTTGAACAAGGTCGGCGTGTCGGCAGATTTGTCGATGGACATGTGCAAAGTGTGCATCAAGGCACGCGCTGTAGTCGCACGGCTGCGCTGAATGCGCGGGCCTGCACACGCCAGCACCGCCCCGTGCGCATTGAGAGATGCATTGCGCCGACTTGACGCTCACAACCGCAGAGGTTCAAATAGTAACCTCGGGGGCGGCAGTAATTCCTGAATTCGGCGCAATGGACGTGGCCAACGTCCCAACCAGGTGCAATAAATGAGCAAGTATCTTGGAAGTATTCCACGCCGAT
>JAYVNF010000480.1:0-8757 GCA_043758575.1 Rhodoferax sp. | reverse complement strand
CAGGCTGGACTGCAGTGCCGTGCCCACCACCGGGCTGGCGCTGTTCACGCCACGCTGGGCACTCAGCGAGGCATTCAGGCTGGGCCGGTTGGCCGAATCGGCGCTGGCCAGTGCCGCCCTTGATTGGGCCAAGTGTGAGGCGGCACTGGCCAGCGTGGGGCTGACGCGCTGGGCGGCCTCTATCAGTTCCACCAACAGGGGGTCGCCCAGACCCTGCCACCAGTGCGCCAGGTCAGCCGTTTTACCGGCGTTGGGAAGAGGAGCGTTCCAGGCCGGGGGCGCCTGGTTTGCCAACGCTGCGCTGCCGGGGTCACGTGGGGGGTGCAGTGCGCAGCCGCAGACAAGCAGGCACAGGGCGGCAGTGGCGCACAAACGCGCAAGTCGATGCTGTGGTTTCAAGGGTACGTTTCCGGGTTTCAGCGTGGCGATGAGGCGTTAAGCTTACCTGCTTCGCACCATTCGGCCAAAAGCCGGTTCAACCCCAGCCCAAGCCCGACCCAGGCCCAGCACAGGCCCAGGTTCACGCCTACGTTCCCGTCCACGCAATCGCCCTCATGCTGTCCATTCTTGCTGTTACCTTTCCCATCTACCTCATCATCGGACTGGGCTTCTGGCTCACCCGCAGTGCCCTGTTTGCCAAAGCGGACATGCGCGTGTTCGGCAAGTTTGTCATCAACCTGGCGCTGCCGGCACTGGTGTTCAAGGCCTTGTCGCAGCGGCGCTTTGCCGACATCGTGAGCACCGGCTACCTGCTGGCCTATTTGTTGGGCAGCCTGGCGCTGCTGGCACTGGGCTACCTGGGAACGCGCCGATTGCGCCACCTGCGGGGCCTGTCGCGCGCGGGCAGCAGCATGTACGCCATGGGCATGGTCTGCTCCAACAGCGGCTTTGTCGGCTATCCCATTTTGCTGCTGACGCTGGCACCGGTGGCTGGCGTGGTGCTGGCGCTGAACATGGTGGTGGAGAACCTGGTCATCATCCCTTTGTTGCTGGTGTTGGCCGAGCGTGGACGGGGCAGCGGCAACGCCTGGCATGCGCTGGCGCAGTCGCTGGTGCGCCTGGCTCAAACACCCTTGTTCATCGCCCTGTTTGCCGGGCTGGCGGTGTCGCTGTCGGGCCTGGTGTTGCCGGCGCCGCTGCTGCAAGCCATCAGCATGTTTGCTGCCGCCAGCGGCGCCTTGTCCCTGTTTGTCATTGGTGGCGCCCTGGTGGGTCTGCCGCTGGCCGGCATGGGCCAGCAGGTGTGGCCGATTGTGCTGGGCAAGCTGGTGCTGCACCCGCTCTTGGTGTGGCTGTGCCTGCGGGCGCTGGCACTGGCCGGCATGCCGCCGGTGTCTGCGGAGCTGCGCACCGCTGCCGTGCTGATGGCCGCCATGCCCATGATGGGCATCTATGCCACGTTGGCACAGGCCTACGGGCAGGAGGACACGGCTGCGGCCGCGACCTTGCTGGCCACCGTGCTGTCCTTCTTTACGGTGAGCGGTTTGATGTGGGTGTTGTTGTGAGCAGGTCGTCCGTCTTGGAGACCACTCAAGCCGCCAGCCGCTTCTCCAGCGCCGGCAACTGCAGCCGCAAGTCCGCCAAATAGCTGCGCGCCATCTGACCCGCACCCACCGCCAGGGCCGGGTCGAACCAGGTCTTGGCACTTTCCTTGTCCACCGAGCGGGCCGCAGCTTCGATATGGCTGCGCATGCGCTCGCTGTCGACCACCAGATTGGGCAGGGCTGAGGCCATGGCCTTGGAGCTGGCGTGGGCCGACATCAGCAGCTGCGACCATTCGGCCAGCTCCGCCTGCCAGCCTCCCAGCGCACGTTCGTGTTCGTGCGGCATGCTGGCCAGCAGGGCGGCCAGGCGCTGGGGTACGCGCTGGGCGGCGGCCAGCGCGGCCATGCTGGCCACCGGGTTGTTCTTGTGCGGCATGTCGCTGGAAGCGCCGCGCCCGGGCTCGTGGCGCTCCCACACCTCGGCCACTTCAAACTGGCCCAGCAGCGACACATCCTTGGCGATCTTGCCCAGGCTGCCGGCCATCAGGCCGAGCTCGCAGGCCAGGGCAATCCACTCGTCGCGCTGGGTGTGCCAGGGCGCGCGCGGCACGCCCAGGCCCAGGGCCTGCGCCATGTGGGCAGTGACCTGCGGGCCCTGCTCGGCCATGCGCGCCAGCGTGCCTATGCCGCCGCCCAGCTGCACCTTGAGCGCACCGAGTTTGACCGTCTGCAGGCGCGCCAGGCCGCGCACCAAGGGGGCGGCCCAGTTGACGCACTTGAGGCCAAAGCTGGTGACGGAGGCCGGCTGCATCAGGGTGCGCGCCAGCATGGGGGTTTCCAGGTGTTTGTGCGCCAGGTTGAGCACGGCTTCTATGCAGGTGCGCAGGTCGGCTTCGATCAGCGCGAGCACGTCACGCGTGATCAGGGCCATGGCGGTGTCTATCACGTCCTGGCTGACGCTGCCAAAGTGCACATAGGCCATGGCCTCGCGGTTGAACAGGCCCACGGTCTCGCGCAGGCTTTTCACCAGGGGGACCGAGAGGCTGCCGGCGCGGGCACTTTCGCGGACGATTTTTGCGGCGTCAAACAGCTCCACCTTGCAGGTGTCGACGATGGACTTGGCGGCGGACTCTGGAATCAAACCAGAAGCGGCCTGGGCGTTGGCCAGGGCCGCCTCAAAGCGCAGCATGGCGGCCACAAAGTGGTGGTCGCCAAAGGCTTCCATCACCTCAGGGGTGGAGAGAAAACCTTCAAAGACATTGCTCATGGGGTGGGCCTGGCGCTTTGGTTGCTGCTGCTGTGCGTTGCTGCTGTCGCTGTGGTGCTGGCGGCCGCTTCAGTAGCTCTGGCGCTTCAGGCGCAGCGCATTGGGCAGCGGCACCGAGCGGCGCAGCACGTCTTCGCCCAGCCACAAGGCCGCCTTCTGGCCACGCTGTGCCACCACGTCCAGCGGCATTTGCTGGTAGTCGTCGTTGAAGACTTCAAAGCTGTAGTCGCCGCGGTAGCCCAGGGTGTGCAGCTTGCGCACCAGCTCGGCCAGGGCCTCGCTGTGCACGCCTTCGCCAGGGAAGACGCGGAAGGTGCGCGCCGTGCTGATGCGCTCTTCCACGGTCTTGATTTCCTGCCACATGAAGTCGGCCAGCTGCACCAGGAAGATCTTGTCCGGGTCCAGCAGCTCCAGATCCTCCATGGGCGTCTTGGTGGCAAACATATGAAAAGAGTCAAAGCCCAGGCCCAGGTTGGGCATGTCGGCCTCAGAAATGATGTCCCAGGCCTGCGGGAACTCGTTGATGTTGCGGCCCCAGGACAGCGCCTCGAAGGCGATTTTGATGTCCATGGGAATCGCCAGCATGGCCAGCTTGCGCAGGTCCATGACCAATTTTTTGCTCTCGCCGGTGGCGTGGGTGGAGGTGCTGGAGCAGGCCAGCATCACATGGCAGTCCAGCGCGTGGCACATCTCCAGCATGCTCTTGGCGATGTCCACCTTGTAGTCGTGCAGATGGCCTGACAGGCCCTCGAAATCGCGCAGCACCTGAAAGCCGGTGACGCGCAGACAGCTGTCCTTGACCTCTTGCACCGCCGCACGCCAGCCGTAGGCGTGGCCCACCAGGTCGCGCGCCTGCAGCATCACCTGGCTGAAGCCGGCATTGCGGATGGCGTTCAGCTTGGCCTTGAGGGGGCCTGCCAGCGAGATGGTGTCCATCCCGAAGTTGTCGAAGTTGCCGTGGAATTGGCTCATGGTGGCCTATCCTTTTACTTGGTGCACCAGCTCGAACATGGCGCCGTTGAGGGCCGTGCGGGTGAGTGCTCCGCGTTCGGCCTGGTGCACATCCTTGGGCGGCACAAAGTCCATGCCCAGCTTGCGCAGGGCGGCCACGCTGGCCGGCACATCGGGCGTGCCCAGGCCTATGCGCTGCAGGCACTCGTCGTCTTCCACATCCAGGATGCCGGGCTCGGGCTCTATTAGCTGCAGGTAAAAGGTGTTGCAAGGGCTTTGCAGGATGCGGCCCTTGGGCAGGATGCCAAAGCGCGTGGTGTCTTCCAGCGCGCTAAAGCCAAACAGCGAGCCGTAGAACTCGGTCCAGTCCTCGGTGCGCTCGTTGCCTATGTACTGCACCACGCCAAACAGGTGCAGACCGGTGATGGCCGGCGGGTTCTGGTCCACCGTGGGAATCGGGATGAAGTCCACGTCGTAGATCGAAAAATCGCCATGCCGGTCGACAAAGTAAATGCGGCTGGTGCCCACACCATGGATGGCCGGGATGTTGAGCTCCATCACTTCCACGCGCACCGGCACGGCCCAGGCGCCGCGGTCCAGGGCGCGCTTGTAGGCGGCAGCGGCGTCCTGCACGCGCAGGGCGATGGCGGCAATCTGCGGCTTCTCGGTGACCACGCCGCCGTTGCCGTGGGCGTTGACGATGATGTTGAGCTCGCCCTGGCGGTACAGCAGCACCTCACGTGAGCGGTGGCGGGCGATGGGGCGAAAGCCCATGGTCTCCAGCACATTGCCCAGGGACTGTGGCTTGCTGGTGGTGTATTCGATGAACTCCACACCCACCAGGCCTAGCGGGTTGGGGCCTTCGAAAATCTCTTCGCGGTCGGTGCCGCTAAGGCGGGCGGTTGGGCTTTGAGGCATGTATTTTTCTCCCGATGAATGGCTGTAACGAGATTCGTTTTTACACCACTGCCGTGAGGTCAGTGGGCGCGGCGGCCGCACCATGCGCACCGCCCAGAAACAGGCGTTCGATGTGCGGATCGGCCAGCAACTCAGACGCCGGCTTTTGCAGCACCAGGCGGCCCGACTCCAAGGCAATCGCCTCGTCCGAAATCTTCAGCGCGCTCTTGACGTTCTGCTCCACCATCAGCACCGTGGTGCCCTGGTCGGCCAGTTTGCGCAAGAGCTTGAACACGTCCTGCACCACCAGGGGCGAGAGGCCAATCGAGGGCTCGTCAATCAGAATCACCTTGGGGCGCAGGAGCAGGGCACGGCCGATTTCGAGCTGCTTTTGCTCGCCGCCGGAGAGGGCCGCCGCCGTGGAATTCATGCGCTCTTTGACGCGCGGGAAAAACTCCAGCACCTCGGGGATGCGCTCGTGCGTGGTCTTCATGCCCAGCGTGATGCCGCCCAGCTCCAGGTTTTCATACACGGTGAGCTGGCCGAACAGGTTGCGGCCTTGGGGCACAAAGGCAATGCCCTGGGCCAGCAGCTGCTTTTGCGTGGCGCCGGCGATTTCCACGCCGTCCAGCAGGATGCTGCCTTGGCGCATCTTCAACAGGCCAAACAGGGTCTTGAGTACCGTGGACTTGCCGGCGCCGTTGGGCCCCAGCAGCAGGGTGATAGTGCCCTTTTTGGCCTTGAAGGACAGGTTGTTGAGGATCATGAAATCCTTGTAACCGGCCACCACATCCTTGAATTCGATGCCGGTTTCTGCTGTGTTGGTTTGGCTCATGGTTTAGCTTCCCAGGTAGGCGTCCAGCACCTGTTTGTTGGCACGGATCTCGGCCGGTGTACCAATGGCCATCACCTGTCCTTCGACCATCACCATGATGCGGTGGCACAGGTCCATCACAAAGTCCATGTTGTGTTCGATCACCACAAAGGAGCTGTGTTTGCCGATTTGCGGGTTCTGGTTCAGCTGCTTCAAGAGCGTGGAAATGCCGCCCACCAGGCTCGGGTTCACACCCGCACAGGGCTCGTCCAGCAGCACCAGATCGGGCTGGCTCATGAAGGCCATGGCGATGTCCACCAGTTTTTGCTGGCCATAAGAGAGTTCTCCGGCCTTTTTGTCGGCCACATGGCGGATGCGGAATTGGTCGATGAGTGCGTCGGCGCGTGCGCCCAGGCCGGAGTCGCCGGGGGCGAACATGCGGCTGAACATGGAGCCCTGGTGCTCTTGTGCCGCCACGATCAGGTTGTCGCGCACCGTCATCTTGCCAAACACCTGCAGGGTTTGGAAGGTGCGGCCGACACCGCGGCGGTTCAGCTCAAGCGGGCCCAGCTGCGTCACATCTTCGCCGTTGAGTTCGATCTTGCCGGCGTCTGGCGTGATTTGGCCCAACATGCTGTTGAACAGCGTGGTCTTGCCCGAACCGTTCGGGCCAATGACGCCAAAGATTTCGCCGGGCTGCACCTGGAAGCTCACGCCGCCCACGGCCTGGATGGCGCCATAGGCTTTTTTCAGGCCGGTGACTTGCAGCACGGGCTTATCCGCAGCACGCGCGCGTTGGTGGGTTTGTGTCATGCCGGGGCTCCCATGCTTTTGGCGGAGGCCGCGCGCGCGGCGGATGCCTCTTTGGCTAGTTTTTTGGCGCGTATGCGGTCGGGGATGCTCAAGAGGCCATCGGGCAGCCAGATCATCAAGAGCACCACGGCGCTGCCGAAGACAAACAGGTACCAGGCCTGCGCAAAGCGCAGCCACTCGGGCAGGATCACGCCCACCGCTGCACCCAGCACCGGGCCGAGGAAGTAGCCCGGGCCGCCGACCACCACCATCAGGTACATCATGATGGAAGCGTTCACGGCAAAGGGCGTGGGCTCAATGAACTGCACCAGCGAGGCAAACAGGGCGCCGGCCACGCCGGCGTAGGCCGCACCGATGGCAAAGCTCAGCAAGGTGTAGCTGCGGGTGTCAATGCCCAGACTCTCGGCGCGTATCGGGTTGTCACGCAGGGCGGTAAAGGCCTTGCCCCAGGGGCTGCGCAGCAGGCCTAAGAGCAGCAGGCCCATCAGCACGGTAGCTGCCAGCACCAGGTAGTAATAGGCCAGATTGCCTTCCAGCGAAAAGCCAAACAGGGAGGGGCGGGCAATGCCGTTGATGCCATAGGTGCCGCCTGTGAGCCACTCTTCGTTGCGCATCACCAGCCAGACCGCGGTGTTGAAACCCAGGGTGGCAAAGGCCAGGTAAATAGTTTGCACGCGCAGGGCCGGAAAGCCGAGGATGATGCCGACCACAAAGCAGATCAGCGCCGCCGCCGGCAGACCCAACCAGAAGCTCAATCCCGCCTTCATCATCAGGGCCACCACATAGGCGCCTATACCAAAGAAGGCGGCCTGGCCCAGGGATTTCTGGCCGGCATAGCCGACGGTCAGGTTCAGGCCCATGGTGGCGATGATGAACACCATCCAGTAGCTCAGCAGGTAGATGCCGTAGTTTTTCAGGAAGGGCGGGGCGGCCAGCAAAATGGCGGCGGCCAGCACCCAGGCAATGAGAGAGAATTTTTTCATGCTGTGTGTCTCGTAGGGGCTCAGACCTTGCGTTCTTCTTTTTTGCCCAGGAGACCCTGCGGCTTGAACAGAATCACGACCATGAAGATGACCAGGGCCACGGCGTCCTTGTAAGCGGGCGAGATATAGGCCGCAGCCAGGTTCTCGCAGACGCCCACAATCAGGCCGCCCAGGAGCGCGCCGCGCGAGTTGTTGAAGCCGCCGATGATCGCGGCAAAGAAGGCCTTGTTGCCCAGGCTCTCACCCATGTCGAACTTGGCCAGGTAGGTGGGCGTGACCAGGAGTGCTGCGGCCACGGCCAGCACGGCGTTGATGGCAAAGGCGTAAAAAATCATGCGCGGCACATTGATACCCAAGACCGACGCACTCTCGGTGTTTTGCGCCACGGCCTGCATGGCACGGCCGGTGACGGTCTTGGTCATAAAGGCCTGGGTGGCAAACACCAGGGCGATGGCCAGTAGGAAGGTGCCGACGTCAGCCAGCGTCAGCGTCACACCGGCGATGTTGAACAGCTTGTCGGGAAACAGGCTGGGGAAGGGCGAGGCTTCGGCGCTGTAGCCGGCGCGGATGACGCTGCGCAAGGAGATGGACAGGCCGATGGTGGCCACCACGATGGGCATCATGCCGTACTTGAACAGCGGGTCCACAATGCCACGCTTGAAGAGCCAGCCCAGCACCACCACGGCCAGACCGACCGAGAGCACAAAGCTGGCCACCAGGGGCGCGCCAAAGGACATAAAGGCCAGCATCATGAAGGCCGGCAGCATCACAAACTCGCCCTGGGCGAAGTTGATGGTGCCGCTGGCCTGCCACAGCAGGGTAAAGCCCAGGGCAGCCAGGCCGTAGATGGCACCCGTGGCCAGGCCACTGAAAAGCAGTTGCAGAAAGTCGGTCATGGGCAAATCCGTGGCGTGGCTGTAGCGTGGCTGTGGCGGGGAGGTGGTTTGTGCGCCGGCTAAGAACTTACTTCTTGACCGGCTTGGCAGCTGCAACTGGTGCCGCCGGTGTCAGGCCAGCAAACAGCGCGGTGTTGATGGGCGGTAGCACAGTGGTGATTTCCTGCTTACCGTTCTTCACTTCCACCAGGTAGCTTTCGCGGTCCAGGTCGCCGTTCTGGTCAATCGCCACATCCATCAGCACGCCGGGGTATTTCTTGGCGCTGATAACCATGCCGTGCAGGGCCTGGGCCACGGCCTTGCGGTCGAACTTGCCGACTTTTTCAATCGCGGCCTTGAGCATGTAGATGCCGCTGTAGCCCTTGATGCCGTTGTGGTCGGAGATGTACTTGTAATCCTGGTAGAACTTGGCCTTGAACTTCAGCACCTCGGGGTTGGGTGCGTCCACGGTCAGGCCGACGTGGCCGACCGCGCCGTTGGCGGCGTCACCGGCCAGCTCGATCACCTTCTGGCTGGTCAGCGTGGTTTCGCCGATGACGGGCTTGGTCCAGCCCTGCTTGCGCAGCTCGCGCAGGATGCGGGCCGACTCTTCTTCATTGGAGTAGGAGAACAGGCCATCGGCATTGCTTTGCTTGGTCTTGAGCACGGCGGC
>JAYVNF010000479.1:0-8803 GCA_043758575.1 Rhodoferax sp. | reverse complement strand
CAACGCCACACCCGGCGGCACCGGCGAAGACCTGTCGCGCGCCGACGCGCAGGATGTGGAACGCGTGGAGCAGCTGATTTCGGTCTCCGGCATCAAGGCCGAGTTCAAGCAGTTTGTGCGCGGCAAGAATGCGGTGGAAGAACTCGAAGACATGGTGGCCAGCCACAACGTCTCCATGTTGGTGATCGGTTTGCGCAAGCGCTCTGCCGTGGGCAAGCTGATCATGGGCAGCATGGCGCAGGAAATCCTGATGACCATCTCCTGCCCGATTCTGGCGGTCAAAGCGGCTTAGGCTGGACGCACATCCCGGGGCCAGTGGCCGCTGCTAAGCCGCGGCACGCGATTTACCACGGATCACCAGCGCCACGCCGCCCAGAATCACCAAGGAGGTGAGGGCCAGGCGCAGGGTGATGGGCTCACCCAAAAAGGCCACAGCACCCAAGGCCGCCAGCGCCGGCACAGTCAGCTGAATGGAAGCCGCCACCGTGGGCTGCAGCGTGCGCAGCGCGGCGTACCAGATGGAATAACCCAGGCCGGAGGCCAGTGCCCCCGAGGCCAGCGCATACAGCACACCCGCGGGCTGTACGTGGCTGGGGCTCCAGTTCAGCGCGCTCAGGGACAGCGCCAGCAGGCTGGCACGCCAGAAGTTGCCGGCAGTCACGGCCGTAGGCTCGCCTTTGCCGCGACCGCGCAGCGAGTACACGCCCCAGGCCAAGCCGGCCATCACCATCAGCAGCGAGGCGGACAGAGGCGGCGCCGCCAGACCCGGCAGCAGCATCACCACCAGCCCCACGCAGGCCCCGGCCAGGCCCAGCCACTGCAGCGCACGCAGGCGCTCGCCGTGCCACAGACCGAAAGCAATCATGCACAGCTGCACCGAGCCAAACAGCAGCAGCGCACCGGTGGCCGTGCTGAGCTGCACATAGGCCCAGGAGAAGCCGGCCGCATAGGCAAACAGGGCCAGCGCCGAGGGCCAGTCGCCACTGTGCGAAAAGCGCCCGCTGCGCCAGCGCACGATCAAGCCCAGTACCAAGGCGCCAGAGAGCAGGCGCAGACTGGTGAAGCTGGCTGCATCGATGCTGGCACTCTTGAGCGCCAGGCGGCACAGCAAGGAGTTGCCAGCAAAGGCCAGCAGGGCAAGTGCGGCTAGCAAGGCGCTTGAGGCGCTTACTTCGGGCTGGCCTGGCCGCGGATTTCACCGCCCGGGTTGGCGGCGGTGTGCAGGTTCACATACCACTTGCCGGCCAGCAGATCGGCCGCCTGGGCCGGCGTCAGCAGCGCCGTGCCTTTGACAGGGCTTTCCACACCACCGATAAAGGGCAGCACCACGCCGGCATTGCTGCCGGCTGCGGCCGGACCGTGGAAATGCCCGGCCTTGACCGGCCCGCTCATGCCCGCATAGGTGACGGTGTAGTTCAGCACATTGGTCTCCTGGTCGAGGCTGGCCTCCAAGGTTCCAATGCCGCCGCTGCTATTGGGGGGCACCTCGTTGGCGGCCGACAGGCTGGCCTCTATTGCGACCGTTCCGGCCAGGGCGGCGTAGCTGACGGACAGACCCAGGGCTGCCAACAGCAGCGCAGACACCAAACGCTTGGACTTGTGAACCATGATTTGCTCCTTGGAAGTTAATAAATACGCGGAACTGAAAAGGCCAGCTTAACGAATAACGGGAAACCGCACCGTGCTGCGGGCGCATTCACCCGCATTCCGCGTCGGCTTGCCCAACCCAGCCTTGCCTTCCTACACTGCGCCCGACATCAAGGCCCGCCGTGCGTGGCCACACAAGGGGAGCAGGTTCATGGCGGCACTGTCCGAAGACATCTCCAATGCGCGTGCGCTGGTGGTGGAGAGCAATCCTTCCATGCGCTCGGTGCTGGTAGCCCAGATGCGCGATTTGGGCGTAGGCACGGTGGTGCAATGTGCGCGGCTGGTGGATGCCCGCCGCCACCTGGAGCTGGCGCCCTTTGACTTCGTTTTGTGCGAGCTGCACTTTCCCAATGAGGACGCCAGTGGCCAGGACTTGCTGGACGAGTTGCGGCGCAACCAGCTGCTGCCCTTTTCCACCGTCTTCATCATGATCACCGCCTCGGCCACTTACGCATCCGTGGCCGAAGCGGCCGAATCCGCGCTGGACGGCTATCTGCTCAAGCCCCTCAAGCCCTCGCAACTGGCAGACCGCTTGCAACAGGCACGCCAGCGCAAGGTCAGCCTGCAAGACATCTTCAGCGCCATTGAAGCCGGCGACTTTGAACAGGCTGCCAGCATGTGCGTGCGCCGCTTTGCCGGCAAGGAGCCGTACTGGCTGTATGCGGCGCGCATGGGCGCCGAGCTGTTTTTGCGCATCAACCGCCCGGCCCGGGCGCGCCAGCTCTATGAAGCCATCCTCAAGGCCAAGCCGGTGCCGTGGGCCCAACTCGGCGTGGCGCGCGCCATGCTGGATGGTGGCCAGACAGCTGCCGCCGTCCACGCGCTGGAGCAACTGGTGCGCGCGGACGCCCAGTTTGCCGATGCCTATGACGTGCTGGCACGCGCGCAATTCGAACTCGGAAAATTCGAGGCCGCCCTGGCCACCTGCGAACAGGCCAGCCAGCTCACGCCGGCCTCCATAGGCCGGCTGCAGAGCCTGGGCACCATGGCGTTCTATGCCGGCCAGTTTGAAGAGGCCGAGCGGGCCTTGCAGCGCACCTGCCTGTTGGGACTGGGCTCCAAGATTTTTGACGGCCAGTCCCTGGTGCTGATGGCCATGGTGTACTGCGAGCGCGGGGACCACAAGGCACTGCAACGCTGCGCCCACGACCTGGCCGGTCTGGTCGAGAAATACCCGGACGCGCTGCGGCCCCGGCGCCTGGCCAAGGTGGTGGACACCCTGTGCCTGCTGCAGCACCACAAAATAGCACCGGCCCTGGATGCGGTGCGGGGCATGGTGCAGGACATACGCCAGCCCGGCTTCGACTGTGAAGCCGCCTGTAACCTGGTGGGCGTGCTGGCACAGCTGGCCAAACGCAATAGCGCGTTTGATGAGGCACACGCCACCCTGGCCCAGCTGGCCACGCGTTTTTGCTGCAACCGCGTCCAGTACGAAATGCTGATCAACGCCACCCATGCCCATCCGGCCTACGCCGAGGAGCTGCGCGCGGGCAATGCAAAAATCATCCGCTACGCGGAATACGCCATGTCCCTGAGCCTGCAGGGCAATCCGGCCGGCGCCGTGCAAGAGCTGATCGCGCGGGGCGAGGAAACCCTCAACAGCAAGCTGCTGGAGTCGGCCGAGATGGTGCTGGCCCGCTACAGCGAAAAAATCGGCGAGGCGCCCGCGCTGTATGCCCAGGTGGCTGCCTTGCGCGCGCCGTGTGCCGCCGAGCCCTCGGACGCACCTGGCGAGGGCGCACGCAAGGCCGGTGCCCTGAATCTGCGCGTAGGCGCCAGCGCTGCGCGCAGGAAAACCACAAGCGCCTGAGCAGCACACCCATCTTTTGCAAATTGGAACGCCCACTGTGTGACTGGGTGTGCGCATGTCATTTTGGCGTCAGCTAGTGGGCTAAGCTGCACCATGGGGACAAGTACAACAGCCCGGCAGCGGCTGAATAAAAGGATATCCAATGCAAGCAGGCTTATTGAGCCCCGGGGTTGCCGTCATGCGCCGGCTCGCGTTTTCGCAAAAAATTGCATTGATTGGTTTTCTCGCCGCCATGCCGGTGCTGGTGGTGTTCTGGCTGTTCTTTTTTGGCAGCGAACCCAAGCAGGCCTTTGAAATCGTGGTCGACCTGTGCGCCCTGGACGCACTGGCCCTGGTCTACTGCCTGCTGGCCTTCTACAGCAGCGTGACACACGATCTGCAGCACCTGGTGCACACCGTGGAGCAAATGATGGCCGGCGACCTGCGCCAGGCTGCACAAGCCCAGCGCAGCGATGAACTCGGCCAGGTGGTCAGCGCCGTGGGCCAACTTGGGCGCACCGTCTCGGCCATGGTGGCCAATGTGCGCAGCAACGCGGCCTTTGTGGTGTACGCCGGCAAGAGCCTGGCGCGTGACAGCCAGGACCTGTCGGACCGCACCGAGCAGCAGGCCGCCAATCTGGAGCAGACTGCAGCCAGTGTGGAGGAGCTGTCCTCCACCGTGCAGGACAATGCCAACACGGCCGGTGGCGCCAACGGCCAGGCCGGCAAGGTGCGCGATGTGGCCGAAAGCGGCGCTGCGACCATGGCGGAGGCGGTGGCCTCGGTAGAGGCCATTCAGGCCAGCGCCAAGCGCATGGACGAGATTGTGGGTGTCATCGACGGACTGGCCTTCCAGACCAATATCCTGGCCCTCAACGCCGCCGTGGAAGCGGCCCGCGCCGGCGAGTCCGGCCGTGGCTTTGCCGTGGTGGCCAGCGAGGTGCGCTCGCTGGCGCAGCGCTCGGCCGAGGCCTCCAAGGAAATCCGCCTGCTGATAGGCGCCTCCTCCCAGCAGGTGGCCACCAGCGTGCAAAAAATCCATGCCGCCGGCGCCACCATCAAGCACATCGTGCTGGGCATACGCGATGTGGCCAGCAGCATGTCGCAGATTTCCACCTCCAGCGCCGAGCAGAGCGCCAGCCTGAGCGAAATCACCGCTGCCGTGAGCCAGCTCGACGGCATCACCCAGAGCAACGCCCACATGGTCGAACACGCGGTGGCCAAGGCCCATGACATGGAGGCGCGCGCCAGCACCCTGGTGGAGTCGGTGGCCATGTTCCGCCTGCAGCAGGGCTCGCCCGACGAGGCCGTGGCCCTGGTGGAGCAGGCCCTGGCGCACCGCCAGCGCACGTCCAAAGAGACTTTTTTGCGCGATGTCACCGATCCGGCCCATGGCTTCCATGACCGCGACATGTATGTCTTTGTGCTGGATGCGGCCGGCCACTACCTGGCCTTCGCCGGCAACACCGCCAAGGTCGGTACCCGGGTGCAGGATGTCGCCGGCATCGACGGCGCCGGCCTCTTGCAAACCATTTTTGCCCAGGCCGGTTACGAGCCCGGCTGGGTGGAGTACGACATCACCAACCCAACCACTGGACGGGTGCAAACCAAGATGTCCTATGTGCTGAGTGTGGACGGCCTGAGCCTGGGCTGCGGCGTCTACAAAAACCTGCTGGCAGCCTGAGACCTTGTACGCGGTGGCCCTGGCCGCCGCCATCCCAGCGGACTTTGTATTCCGTGCATTGTGTTTCCATAATGAACAGACCGCATACCCCCAACTTGCGTGAAGGAGAGCGTGATGTTCAAACACCTGTTGATTCCCACGGACGGCTCCGATCTGTCCAATGTCGCCGTCACCTACGGCGTGCAGTTTGCCAAGGAAATGCGGGCCCGGGTCACCGGCCTGACTGTGACCACGCCCTTCCACTATGTCACCTACAACAGCATGCAGATGGTGCAGACCGAGGCGCAGTTTGAGGAAGAAATGCGCCACATGACGCAACGCAATCTACAGTTTCTGCAGCGCGAGGCCGAGGTCTGCGATGTGCCCTGCGAACTGCTCAGCGCCGTCAGCGACCACCCCTATGAGGAGATCGTGCGCACCGCCGAGCAACAGGGCTGCGACGTGATTTTCATGGCCTCGCATGGCCGCCGGGGCATACGCGCCCTGCTCATGGGCAGCGAGACCCACAAGGTGCTGACCCACACCCGGATTCCGGTGCTGGTGTACCGCTAGGCGCGGCGCCAGCCAGTCCGACACCGAATTGCGAATTCTCAATTGCACCCCCAGGCGCCGCTCTAGTATGGGCTTGCAAAGTCGGTCTTCCCCACAACCAGGAGTGCGCCATGCATTGGATTGTTTCGTTGGTCATCGGTGGCGTCGTAGGCTGGTTGGCAAGCATGGTCATGAAGACCAATGCCCAGATGGGCTGGATTGCCAACGTGGCAGTGGGCGTGGTGGGCTCGATGCTGGGCTACTGGATTGCCGGTCTGCTGGGCCTGGCGCCCACCGGCAGCATCCTGCGCTTTGTGGTGGCGCTAGCGGGCGCCGCCCTGCTGATTTATTTGCTGAGCCTGGCCAGCGTATTCCATAAGCCCTGAAGACCGGTGTTTCTGCTGGCGGCAGCCGGACGAGCGGCCGTGGGTTAACCTCAGGCCCCGCATCCAGCACACCATCGGCACTTTAATGATCCGCCTTTTCCGCGTCCACTCCCTCGTCCACTCCTTCGTCCACTCCTTCGTCCATTTTCCCGGCCTCGTTCCCGCGATTCCTTCCGTTGCATTCCTCCAGCGCTGCGCAAGGCCTGGCGCATGAGCCACGCCGTAGCCCGCCTGCGCGCGGCGCGCCTGGCGCGCAGTGCCAAGCCTTTCATCGCCCGGGGCTCACGCGCACCGCGCTGCCCTGGTTGCCGCGTCATCTTCAGCCACTGCCTGTGCCATCTGCGCCCGCACATCAGCACCCAGGCCGGCATGTGCCTGGTCATGTGCGATATCGAGCCACTCAAACCCAGCAACACCGGCTGGCTGATTGCCGATGTGGTGAGCGACACCAGCGCCTTTGGCTGGGCCCGCACCACCGTGGACCCGTCCCTGCTGGCCCTGCTGGCCGATCCGCAGTGGCAGCCCTATGTGGTGTTCCCAGGCGAGTTTGCGCCACCCGAGCGCACCGTGGTCAACAGCTTGCAAAGCGTGTCGGGCAAGCGCCCGCTGTTCATCCTGCTGGATGCCACCTGGTCAGAGGCCTGCAAGATGTTTCGCAAAAGCCCCTACCTCAACCACCTGCCGGTGCTCAGCCTGCTGCCCGAGCAACTCTCGCGTTACCGGCTGCGCCGCTCCAAGCGTGACGACCATCTGTGTACCGCAGAGGTGGGCGCACTGTGCCTGGCCATGGCTGGCGAACAGCATGCCGCCGACATTTTGGACGCGTACCTGGAGGTGTTTACCGGCCACTACATGAACGCCAAACAGTCGCTGCCGCCGGATTGGGAAGATGCGGCCCACCTGCGCCTGCGCGCGCTGGCCGAGCCGGGTGGGCACAGCAGCAACGCACCCGTGCTGGCCGAGCAAGCGCTGGTGCAACAGCCCTAGTCGGTCAGCACCTTGAAATGCACCCGGCCCAGGGTGGATTCGATCAGGCGCGCGTTGGGCTCATCGGTACTCTGCACCCAGTCTTCTGCGGCCTGGCGGCTGCGGCCAAACTGCATGTGGCGCGCCACCAGGCGCTGCAGGCGCAGCGCGGCGTCCACCTCCACGTACCAGATCTCATCCAACAGTGGCGCCACCTGGCTCCAACCGCCCTGGTCCAGGGCCAGGTAGTTGCCCTCGGCAATCAGCAACCGGGCGCTGGCAAAAATCGGAATGGCGCCGGCCACCGGCTCTTCGATCTCGCGGCGGAATTCGGGCGCATAGACAATTTCATCGGTGCCTTGCTGGCGCAGGCGTTTGAGCAGCGCCACATAGCCGTAGCTGTCAAAGGTGTCCGGCGCGCCCTTGCGCGCGGCGCGGCCCAGGCGCTCTAGCTCCACATTGGCCAGGTGGTAGCCGTCCATGGGCACGATTTGCGAGTGTTCGAGATGCAGCGCCTGCAGCCGCAGCGACAGCGTGGACTTGCCGCTGCCGGGCGGGCCGATGATGCCCAGCAGGGTTCTGGCGTCGCGCTGCAAGAGCTGCTGCAAGCGGGCGCTGGCCTGCGCAAAATTCAAGATCGCAGTGGGTGCCGACTGTGGCTGCTGCGCGGGCGTGGATTGTGTTGCGGGGGCGGACTGGGCGAAGGAGTTGGTGTGCATGCGTTATAGGCTTTGGGGTGGCTTGGGGGCCAGGCTCTGGCACTGGCTTTGGCTTGGACCCGCCAATTTACACCCTGAACACCGCCACCGCCTGCACCAGCTCCTGGGCCTGCACCTTCAGGCTGGTGGCAGCCGCTGCCATCTCTTCCACCAGGGCGGCATTTTGCTGGGTCGCCTGGTCCATTTGCGTGACCGCCTCACCCACCTGCGACACGCCCAGGGACTGCTCGTGGCTGGCGGCGCTGATTTCACCCATGATGTCGGTGACGCGGCGTATGCTGTTCACCACCTCGGCCATGGTGGTGCCGGCCTGGCCAACCTGGGCGCTGCCCTGCTCCACCCGCTCCACGCTGGCGCTGATAAGGGTCTTTATTTCGCGTGCCGCCTCGGCCGAGCGGCCAGCCAGCGAGCGCACCTCGGAGGCCACCACCGCAAAGCCGCGCCCCTGGTCACCGGCGCGGGCCGCTTCCACCGCCGCGTTGAGCGCCAGGATGTTGGTCTGAAAGGCAATGCCATCGATCACGCTGATGATGGCCGAGATACGGTGGCTGGCATCGTTGATGCCCTGCATGGTGCTGACCACCTGCGCCACCGCGGCCCCCCCCTGCACCGCCACGTTGCTGGCATTGATGGCCAGCTGGTTGGCCTGCACGGCGCTGTCGGCGTTTTGCTTGACGGCAGCACTGAGCTGCTCCATGGAGGCAGCAGTTTGCTCCAGCGCGCTGGCCTGGCCCTCGGTACGCGCCGACAGGTCGTGGTTGCCAGCGGCAATTTCGGCGCTGGCAGTGGACACGTTTTCCGAGGCGTAACGCACCTGGCTCACCACCGTGGACAGGCTGGCCTGCATCTGCACCAGCGAACGCAGCAGCGCGCCTAGCTCGTCACGCCCGCTGGTGGGCACCAGGGTGGTCATATCGCCCGCCGCCACCGCATCGGCGATGCTGGCGGCCTGGGCAATCGGGCGGGTGATGGAGCGGGTCGCCGCATAGGCCAGGGCCACGCTGGCCAGAATGCCAAATCCACCCAGCATGAGCATCAGTGTCCTGGCCGTGGCAATGTGTTCCTGCAACTCGGCCGCGCG
>JAYVNF010000478.1:0-2816 GCA_043758575.1 Rhodoferax sp. | reverse complement strand
AGGTCGAAGCTGGTGGTGATCTCCGCGGTCTTGGCCAGCATGATGCTGGCCGAGCAGTACTTTTCGTGGCTCATGGCAATGGCACGCTCCACCGCTGCAGCCGGCAAGGCTTTGCCGGACACCGTGAAGTGCATATGGATCTTGGTGAACACCTTGGGGTCAACGTCAGCGCGCTCGGAAGTCAGCTTGACGCTACAGCCCTGGACGTTGTGACGACCGCGCTTGAGGATGAGCACCACGTCGTAGGCGGTGCAACCGCCGGTGCCGGCCAGCACGGTTTCCATGGGGCGCGGCGCCAGGTTCTGGCCGCCGTTTTCGGGCTTGGCTGCATCTGGTGCGCCATCCATCACGATGGTGTGGCCGCTGCCGGTCTCGGCGACAAAACCCATGCCAGAGCGTGTTCCCAGGGCTCCGGTCCAGCTGACGATGCATTCCATTGTGTGTCCTTGTGCAAAGTTGGTGCCGCGCAGTGCGCGAGTGAGGCGGGATTATCATCTACCGCTCACCCGATACCGCTATGACCACTACCAAACGCAAACACCTGACCCCCGCCGACTACCTGAAAAAGATACTCACCGCCCGCGTCTATGACGTGGCCCGCGAGTCGGCGTTGGAGCCGGCCAAGATTTTGAGCAAACGCCTGCACAACACCGTGCTGCTCAAGCGCGAGGACCAGCAGTCGGTGCGCAGTTTCAAATTGCGCGGGGCCTACAACAAGATGGCGCACCTCTCGCCCGAGCAGCTCAAAAAAGGTGTGATCTGCGCCTCGGCCGGCAACCACGCCCAAGGCGTGGCCCTGAGTGCCACCAAGCTGGGCACGCGCGCCGTCATCGTCATGCCGACCACCACGCCGCAAGTCAAGGTGGATGCGGTGCGCGGCTTTGGCGGCGAGGTAGTGCTGTTTGGCGACAGCTACTCCGACGCCTATGACCACGCCGTGCAGCTGGAGAAAAAGCAGGGCCTGACCTTTGTACACCCCTTTGACGACCCGGACGTGATTGCCGGCCAGGGCACGATTGCCATGGAAATGCTGCGCCAGGTGCAGACACTGAGCGGCCAGGAAGGTGCCCTGAAGGGCGCGCGCCTGGACGCGGTGTTCGTGGCCATAGGCGGTGGCGGCCTGGTCTCGGGTGTGGCGAATTACATCAAGGCAGTGGACCCGCGCATCAAGGTGATCGGTGTGCAGATGAACGACTCCGACGCCATGAGCCAATCGGTCAGCGCCAAGAAGCGCGTGACCCTGCCCGATGTGGGCCTGTTCTCCGACGGCACCGCCGTGAAGTTGGTGGGTGAAGAAACCTTCCGCATTGCCAAAGGGCTGGTGGACGAATTCGTCCTCGTCGACACCGACGCCGTCTGTGCTGCCATCAAGGACGTGTTTGTGGACACGCGCTCCATCGTCGAGCCCTCGGGCGCGCTGGCCGTGGCGGCCATCAAGCAGTACGTGGAGAAGCACAAGACCAAAGGCGAGGTCTATGGCGCCATCCTGTGCGGCGCGAACATGAATTTTGACCGCCTGCGCTTTGTCGCCGAGCGCGCCGAGGTGGGTGAGGAGCGCGAGGCCCTGTTTGCCGTCACCATTCCCGAAGAGCGCGGCAGCTTCAAGCGTTTTTGCGAGCTGATAGGCGCCCTGCCCGGCGCGGTGCGCAGCGTTACCGAGTTCAACTACCGCATGAGCGACTCGGCCAAGGCCCATGTGTTTGTGGGACTGACCACGCACGGCAAGGGTGAGTCTGCAAAAATCGCTGCCAACTTCAACAAGCACCGTTTTGAAACCCTGGACCTGACGCACGACGAACTGGCCAAGGAGCACATCCGCCACATGGTGGGCGGCAGCTCGCCGCTGGCGCGTGAGGAGCGCCTGCTGCGCTTTATCTTCCCCGAGCGGCCGGGTGCGCTGATGAAGTTCCTGAGCCTGATGCGCCCGGGCTGGAACATCAGCCTGTTCCACTACCGCAACCAGGGCGCCGACTACGGCCGCATCCTGGTCGGGCTGCAAGTACCCCAGAGCGATGACAAGGCCTTTGCCAAGTTCCTGCAAACGCTGGACTACCCTTATGTGGAAGAGACCGCCAACCCGGTCTACCGCATGTTCCTGCAGCAGTAAATGAGCCCCCACGTTCGTCACTGCGTGTACTCACTGCCCCCCGAGGGGGCTTTGCCCTCCTTGGGGCGGCCCGGCGGAGGGCAATCTCTATGGCGATGAATCTGGACGGACGATTGGTGGTGGCGATTTCCAGCCGCGCCCTGTTTGATTTCGAGGAAGAAAACCAGGTCTTTGAAAAAGGCGACGACCGCGCCTACATGCAGCTGCAGCGCGATCGCCTGGACATCCCAGCCAAGCCCGGCGTGGCCTTCTCGCTGGTGAAAAAATTACTGGCTTTTAACGAGACACCTTCGCAGCGGGTGGAGGTGGTCATCCTCTCGCGCAACGATCCGGTCAGCGGTCTGCGCGTGATGCGCTCGGCCGCGCACTACGGCCTGCCCATCACCCGCTGCTCCTTCACGCGCGGCGAGGCGCCCTGGCGCTACCTGAAACCCCTGCACGCCAATCTGTTTTTGAGCACACACCTGAGCGATGTGCGCGCCGCACTGCAGGCCGGGGTGCCTGCGGCCCAGGTCTATCCGCACTCGGCCCATGCCAGCGAGGCCCACCCGGCAGAGGTGCGCATCGCCTTCGACGGCGACGCCGTGCTCTTCAGTGACGAGGCCGAGCTGGTCTACCAAAGCCAGGGCCTCAACGCCTTTCAGCAGCACGAGCTCGACAAGGTCACCCTGCCCTTGCCCGACGGCCCCTTCAAGCCCTTGCTGGTGGC
>JAYVNF010000477.1:0-8826 GCA_043758575.1 Rhodoferax sp. | reverse complement strand
TGCGGTTTTCCGGGCCGTAGCCACTGCGCTGCGCGCCGTGAGGCCGGCCTTGGGCCTGCAAAGCATCGCGTACCATGCCGCCTCACTCCTTAGGAAACAGCATGAAAAAACTCCACGTCACTATCAAACTGGAAATGTCGGTCCCCGATGACTGGGAGCTGGTTCAGACCTCCGAGGGCACGGCCGTGCTGAAGCTGCCCCAGGGTCAGTTTCTGGACATCGCCATCGAGCCCCTGTTTGCCACCGACCCGGAAGAAGCCTGGTCCAGTGCCCAGGACGAAGACCAGTTGGATGACATTCTGGACATGGTCGACAGCGAGGAAGTGGCCTACGAGTTTGTCACCCACTGAGTGGGCAGCAGGCCACGCCCAGCGCGCTGGCTAAGCGTCCAGGCCCAGCGCCTGGTACACGCGTATGGCGGCATAAGCATCGTTGGCTGCGTACACCAGTTGCGCCTCAGTCAGGCGATCAACGGCCCAGTTGCTGGTAGCGGCCTTTTTGGATTTGATGAAGCGCTGCTGGAACAGCACCGCCACCGCCCCCTTCACCCCCATGTCCTTGCGGTAACCGCGCTGCTGGAACACCGTGTTGAGCTCCAGCACCCCCACCGGCTGCACACCCAGCTTCTGCAGAATGCGCTTGCGGTCATCTCCCAGGCCAAAGCCGGCCTTGGCTATGCCGCCCAGGGTCATCAGCTCGGCGACCACGGCGCGGCAGGCGGGATCGTGGATCTGGAACACCCAGGCCCGCTCCAGGGTGGAGAGTTGCACAATGTGCGGGCCGTCCGATACCTCGCCCACCTTGAAAGTGGGTTTGGACTCGGTATCAAAGCCCCAAGCCCGGGCCTGGGCCAGCTGCGCATAGGCGGCCTGCGCCTGCGCGGCACTGCAGACCAGGCTGATCTGCTGCAGGCCCAGCCGGGCAAATTCAGGTAGCAGGGCAATGGTGTCCTTGTCCGGGGTGGCGTGGTGGACAAGGTGGCGGGTATTCGAATCGGTATGCATGTGGGACGTATCATCGCCGCTTAAGGACATTCCCCATGAAAAAAACATTTCCCCTGAAGTCAGAAGGCAAAAACCCCGAGCGCCTGCTCGAAGCCACCAAGCACGAACTCCGCAAATACATCCAACGCGAGCGCCGCCGCACGCTGCCCGAAGGTGTGGATTTCTGGGACTTTGATTGCAAATTTGGCAGCGCCGAAGACAACGCCCAGGTGGCCCACCTGGCCGAGCTGATCCCCTTGATAGATGCCCTGGTGAAAAGCGACGGCAGCCAGTTCTACATTGAAATTTTGTCCAAACACGGCCACCGCCAGGTGCGCGCCAGCGCCGACCGCTCGGCCGAATAAGCGTGCCCGCGGCCGTGACCGAACCCGCCTACAGCCCGGCTGCCGAGCGCAACAAGCAGCCGATTCTGGAAGTGCTGCAACACCTCCTGCCGGCGCAAGGCGCGGCCCTGGAGATCGCCTCGGGCACCGGCCAGCACGTCGCCTGGTTCGCCCAGCACCTGCCGCAGTGGACCTGGCAGCCCACCGATAGCCAGGTGGGTGCACTGGACAGCGTGGCCGCGCGCATCGCCCAAGGGCGCCTGGCCAATGTGCATGCGCCCTTGCTGCTGGATGTCATGAGCCCGGCCTGGCTGCCGCTGGACACACCACCGTTTGACGCCATCTACTGCGCCAACATGCTGCACATCGCTCCCTGGGCCACCTGCGCTGCACTGATGCAGGGCAGTGCCCGGCATCTGACACAGGATGGCCTGCTGATCACCTATGGCCCCTACCTGGAAGACGGGGTCCACACCGCGCCCGGCAACCGTGACTTTGACCGCGATTTGCGCTTGCAAAACCCAGACTGGGGCTTGCGCCGCCGCGAAGACGTGGAGATACAGGCCGCGCGGGCCGGTTTGCGCCTGGCACAGCGGCTGGCCCTGCCTGCCAACAACCTGCTGCTGGTCTGGGCGCGCACGCACTGAGCGCGTTGCGGCCTACGTTTGCTTGCAATTCAAACAGCCCACTTTACAAAGTTGACACCTCGAGGGTCGACCATAGGGTTCCCCTCTCTCCAAGGATCTGTATGAAGAAATTTTCCGTCTCTGTGTGCGCCCTGGCTACAGCCGCCTTGCTGAGCAGCAGCCTGTCCTTCGCCGAAGGCCGCGACCACGGCCGCGACGATGAATACCGCCGCGACCACCAGCACTCCCGCCAGTGGGAAGACCACGGCCGTGACCACCGCGGTGGCAGGGATGGCCGCTTTGAAGACCAGCGCTTTGACCAGCGCGATGGCCGCTGGAACGAGCGCCGCCCAGAGTACAACGCACGTGGACCCGAGTTTCACCGCGGCGGCTATATTTCCCGCGAATACCGCGACCGTGCCTACGAGGTGGACTACCGCGAACACCACCTGAGCCGCCCACCCTATGGCCAACGCTGGGTGCAAGTCGGCGCGGACTACGTGCTGATTGCGATTGCCACCGGCGTCATCGCCAACATCATTCTGAGCCGCTAAGCCCTATACTTTTCCCATGACATTTACTGCCCCCACCCCCTCACGGCGCAGCCTGCTGCGTGCAGCCACTCTGCCATTGGCCGCCATTGCGGTACTCAACCTGGCGGCCTGCTCGGCCAAGGATGAGGCGTCCAAGCCGGTCGCCGGCAGCGTCAAGCCCGAAGACTCCTATGCCTTGCTGGCCAAGGAGGGACGTGGCTTTGCCGTGGGTGCGCTGATGAGCGCCAACGCCGTGTACGTGATGTTTGACCCGCAGTGCCCGCACTGCGGCCACTTGTGGCAACAGGCGCTGCCGCTGCACAAAAAGGTCAAGTTTGTCTGGATGCCGGTGGCCTTCATCAATGCCACCAGCACGCCGCAAGGTGCGGCCTTGCTGACTGCGTCCAATCCGGTAGAGGCCATGACGGCCCATGAGGCTTCCATTTTGGCCGGCACGGGCGGTACCGCTGCCTCGAGCAGCATCCCCGATGACGTGGCCGCCAGCATCAAGAAAAACACCGAGCTCTTCAACCGCATGGGGGTGGAGTCGGTGCCCTACATCGTGGCCAAAAATGCCAGCACCGGCCAGGTGGTGACCAACGCAGGCGCCATGGACACGGCGGTGCTGGAGCAGTTCTTAGGACTAAGTTAGTTCCGCCGCCGGGCCGCCCCAAGGCGGAACAGCCCCCTCGGGGGGCAGCGCACTACGCGCAGCGAGAAGCGTGGGGGCCAGCAACCTAGCGCGTCACCAGCACCGGGATGCTGGACTCGGCCACCACCTTGGTGGCCACACTGCCCAGCATCAAGCGCACGATGCCAGTGCGCCCGTGCGAGCCCATCACGATCAGATCGCAGCCCAATTCCTTGGCGCTCTCCACAATGCCGCTGGCAGCGGCCACGTCTTCCACCAAACGGGCATTCAGCGTGACGGCCGGGCCATCGGTCTTGCACAGTGCCTCGACCTGAGCATGCGCCTGTGCGGCCAGCTGCTGGGCCGCAGCCGAGTAGGCCTGGTAGCCCATGGGATTGACTTCACCCACGCCCAGGTAGGGATAGGGATCGGAGACGTACAACGCCGTGAGCGTGGCACCGTGGATGCGGGCCATGCTGACCGCGAGTTTGGCGGCGTGCTCGGAAGCAGCAGAACCGTCGGTAGCCAACAGAATATTTTTGAACATAAGAGCCTCGCTTGGTGGGTGTTGTGAAGCTTCATCATGCGCCCATCTGCATGGCAAGTATTTGACAAGTGTCAAATAACTGGTGGCGGGCACCGTATTGCAGTGCCCGCTACCATCATTGCTTCTATCTCACCCCTTAGTCACCCCCTATTTCGAAAGCCCTCCATGAAAGCCACCTGGAACAACACCCTGATTGCCGAGAGCGATGACACCGTTCTGGTCGAGGGTAACCATTACTTTCCTGCCAGCTCGCTCAAGCGCGAATACATCACCTTTAGCAACCATAAGACCAGCTGTGCCTGGAAGGGCCAGGCCAGTTACTACAGCTTGGTGGCCAACGGCGAACTCAATACCGATGCGGTCTGGTACTACGCCGACCCCAAGCCCGAGGCCGAGATGGTGCGCGACCGCGTGGCCTTTTGGAAAGGTGTGAAAGTGGAGTAAGCCCGCGGGTGTAGCGGGCCTGCGTCCGAGGCGTTAGAACAGCGAAAGGTTCTGCCCTGCAGCGCTGGCGGCCAATGCCGGGATGGGGCTTGTGCTAAACGTGGCGCGTGGCGCAGGATGCCCCTGCATCTGCTCGGCCGGCCAAGCCTGCAGCCAGTTACTGGCAGATTGCGGCGTAGCCTGTAGCCAGGCCATGTAGCTATTGGCTGGCACGATCACCGGCATGCGCTTTTCTTCACCGGGCTTGTGCATGCGACCCATCAGGGCATGGCCATCGGCATTGACGGTCAGCAAGGTAAAACTGTCCCGCACCACGCCATCCGCCGCATGTTCCCAGCGCTCCCACAATCCAGCCACGGCAAAGTTGCGCTGGTCGGCCAGGCCGATTTGCCAGCGCACGGCGCGCGCGCTTTGGCCGGCTGGTGCCTCCCAACAGGGTTCAAAAAAATGCCGCATGGGCACCAGCGCCCATTGGCGCTCAGCCCATGGTTCGCGGAAGCTGGGTTTCTCAAACGCCGTTTCGCTGCGTGCGTTGTAGGTCTTGCGGCTGATGTCACGGGCTTGTGCATCGTTCTTGCACCAGCGCGGCACCAGGCCAAAACGGGCCAGGCGGCACTGCAGCTGCTTGGCCGCACCTGCTGCGTCTGCAGCTGCACTGCCTCCAAGCAACAGAATGGGCGCCAGGTAGCCGGGGTACACCTCATCCGGCCAATCTTCATAGGGCAATTCCAGCACCCCCAGGTGTTGGGCGACCAGTTCCTGGCGCGTAGAGGGTACGTAGTTGGTACACATGACAGGTGTGCAAGACGCGTTCAGTCGCAGGGCTCGTCGCCGTTGGCATCGTCCTGCGCGCGCCGGCTGCCAGCCTTTGGCGGGCGCGGCACCTTCTTCAGCCGGATGTTGCGGGCAAGTTCAATCGCGTCCTTTTTGATCTGGCGTTCGGCGTCCAGCTTTTCACCCAGCTCCAACCACTCGGCAAACTCAGCCGGCGTCTCCAGGGTCACACGTCCCAGTGCACCGGAGCGGAAGTCGTGGATCACGATTTCGGCCGCGTGGTTCAGGTTCACCCGGCCACCGCCCAACAAGGCGCCACGCTTGCGGCCCACAGCGTCCAGCAGCTGCTCGTCGCTCAAGGTGGCAGCGTCCTGTATCTTGTAGCGCGTCTCAAGTGCCGAGGCATAGTGCTGACGCAGGTAGTCCAACAATTCCAGCGCCACCTCTTCGTCTTCAAAGGCATTGCGGCCGACGGCGCCACTGGCGGCCAGGTTGTAGCCGCTCTTGGCGACGATGATGCGCGGCCACAGAATGCCGGGCGTGTCATAGAGGTAGAAATCGTCGGCAATGGTGATGCGCTGCTCCAGCTTGGTCACACCGGCCTCGTCGCCGGTCTTGGCCGCACGCTTGCCCTTCAAGGTGTTGATCAGCGTGGACTTGCCCACATTCGGAATGCCGCAAATCAGCACGCGCATGGGTTTGGTCATGCCGCCGCGGTTGGGCGCCAGCGCATGACAGGCGGCCACCAAGGCGCGCGAGGGGGTGGACATGCTGGCATCCAGGGGCAGAGCGCGCACGCCAGGTTGCGCATTGAAATGGTCCAGCCAGGCGGCAGTGCGCGTAGGGTCTGCCAGGTCCTGCTTGTTGAGCACCTTGAGCGCAGGCTTGCCCTTGGTGATCTCGGCCAGCATGGGATTGGCGCTGGAGCCGGGCAGGCGCGCATCGAGCAACTCGATGACCACATCAATCTCCTTGATGCGCTCGCCAATTGCCTTGCGGGTCAGGTGCATATGCCCGGGGAACCATTGAATTGCCATGCTGCGAAACCTATCTGTCAAAAACCAAAGTGCCCCGATTGTCGGGCACTTCAGTGGCGCAAGGCATCAACGCCGGCGCGGCCGGCCATTGCGGTTCAGACCGCGACCGCCACCGGCCGGGCCACCAGACGCTTGGGCGAGAGGTATTCCTGCAAATAGATGTCAAAGGGCATGGTGTCGGCCGCTTCAATGTCGGCCTGGTCCTGCAGCGATTTGGCCGAGAGCGCGGCCCAGCGCTGAGCGTCCGCATCCGACAGCGGCAGCTCCAGCATGGCCTGGCGGGTTTTCAGGGACTGGGCACGCACAAAGGCCACGAAGGAGCCGTCAAACTCGTCCTGCACGGCCTGCAGCACGCGTGCCGATGGCGTGGTCTCGGGGTGCAGCAAAGCCTGTTCGGCCGCAGCCACCGCCGCCGTGTAGTCGCCCGTGGCGTGTACGGCATCGAGCTGGGCGGCAATGGCCTTGAGTTCGTGCACGATCTCCAGACCCCAGCCGCTGAGGGTTTGCGTGCCCTCGCCTTTTTCCAGCTCCAGCCCGGGCTCGCGCCCGCGCTCTGCCGCCTTGTGCTGGTTACGGCCCAGGGCAGCAATTTCCTGCGGCGAATCGTCCGGGCTGTTGCTTTGCAAGCAATGCAACAGGAACACGTCCAGAAAACGCAGGGTCTGCGCCGTGATGCCCACCGGCTCGAACGGGTCCAGGTCCATCAGGCGCACTTCCACATACTCCACACCGCGCTCGCGCAGCGCATGCAGCGGGCGCTCGCCGGGGTAGATCACGCGCTTGGGACGGATGGTGCCGTAGAACTCGTTCTCGATCTGCAGCAGCGTTGTCTGCAACTGGCGGTACTCGCCGTCCGGGCCCTTCACACCCATTTCCTGGTAGGCCGGGTAGGGTTTGGTCAGCGCGGTCTGCAAGGAGGCAGCGTAGCCGGCCAGGCTGTTGTAGCTCACCGCCAGCGCGGATTGGGCATCGCTTTGGTAGCCCAGGCGGCCCATGCGCAGCGAGGTGGCATACGGCAAATACATGGTGCCGCTGTTGAGCGATTGCAGCCGGTGTTCGCGCCCGGCCACAAAGGTGGAGCACACCGCGGGCGAGGCGCCAAACAGGTACAGCGGCAAAAAGGCGTGGCGGCGGAAGTTGCGGATCAGGCCAAAGTAGTCCTCGCTGGAAACCCCGGGCAGGCTCCAGTTGTAGTGGATGCCCGAGATGGTCTGCATGCGCCGCCCATAGCGGTAGCCCAGGCCCGAGCGGTACACGGTCTTGGAGCGGCCCACGTTGGAGCTGCCGTACTGGCCCAGCGGAATCTCGCCATCGGCGGGCAGGCCGCAGGGCATGCTGGAGACCCACAGCATCTCCTCGCCCAGCGCACGCAGGGTGAACTGCTGCACGCGGGTGAGTTCGTCCATGCAGTCCTGCACACTGGCGTGCACACCGGTGATGAGCTCTACCTGCGATTCACTGAAATCGGTGGTGATGTTCGGGTGCGTCAGCGCCGAGCCCAAAGCGGCGGGGTGAGGCGTCATGGCCAGACGGCCGCTGGCCTGCGCACGCAAGCTCTCTTTTTCCAAACCGCGGCGCATGCCTGCGAGGCGTTGGGGGGCAACCAAACCTGGGCCCTGCGAAAAATTGTCCATAGCTGTGGCCCTTCGTTTTTGTCCGGGCGTGAAGTTAACACAGGCGCACTATTTGTGCTGGCCACGGGCCTGTGGCCTGCGGCTGGCATCACAATACGGACATATGAAAACGTTGGAACTGGTGGTCTGGTCGGTGATGCTGGGGGGTCTGTTGGCCATCGGCACCATGGCCGTGATGGATGTGCTCTTCAGCCGCAGCCTGGAGGCTTGGCGTGCACTGGTATTCATGTCGGTCACCGGTTTCAGCTGTGTGCTCTTGTCCGGACTGCCAGAGGATTTGTTTCCCGGCTTGCCCCTGGTGCCAGTGCTGATTCTCAAGTCCAGCCTGGGCCCCCTGAGTGGCGCCATGGTGCTGACCTACCTGGGTCAATGGCTGGGGGTGGCGGCCGAGGACCGCGTGGTGCACCACACCATCACCTGGGGTTCGCTGGCCCTGGTGGCGACCGCCATCCTGATCGCAATTCTGTGCACCCTGTTTGCCGACAAGCAGAGCGACAAAATATTGCTACTGGCCGCGGCAGTGAATGCACTGGCGGTGCTGTTGGCCACTTTTACCGCCGCGCGCGCCGCCCAGCTGGGTGACAAAATGGCCCGCACCATGGTGATGGCCTGCCTGTTTCTGGCCATCTCCATGGCCGGCTTGTACGCGCACCAGCTCAGCCGCGAAAACGGCAACCTGGCCTTGTGGATCGCCACCTCGTTTAGCACCGTGGCCTTCTTTTTGGTCATGGTGTTGCTGGGCATACGGCGCAACCGCCAGCTGCGCCGGCTGGAGCACCTAGCCGGCCTGTCCCAGGGCACCGACCCGGCCACCGGCCTGCCCCGCGGCGCACTGCTGCTGTCCAAGGTGGACGATGCCTTTTGGCGCAGCGCCCGCCTCAAAAGCAGTTGCACGGTGATCTGCCTGCACCTGCGCAATCTCTACGATCTCAGCGAGGAAGCCGGCAACAGCGTGGACCAGCAAATCCTTTCGGCCATGGCCGCCCGCATGCGCCGGGCCGTAGGCTTTCGCTGCGTAGTGGGGCTCTACCACCCGCGCTGTTTTGTGGTGGTGCTGTCAGCGCTGTCCCAGGCCAAGGCCAGCCACAACGTGAGCGAGCGCCTGTGCACACTGATGAGCAAGCCGCTGGAAATCAGCGGACAAGACGGATTCATGCATGTCTTTGATCCGCAGTTCAGCGTGGGCACGGTAACCGTCACCGCCGCCGACGCCATCCCCAGCCGGGTGATCGACGAGGCCGAGCAACGGGCCCTGGCCAGTGCGCGTGAGCAG
>JAYVNF010000476.1:0-2831 GCA_043758575.1 Rhodoferax sp. | reverse complement strand
CCCCCCCCCCCCCCCCCGACTGTAGGGCATATGCGCTCAGGTGGGCACCAAATTCCTTCCAGCGTGAGCCGGTCTGCGCACCATAGCCGGCAAAGAAGGCCGCGCCGGTCTCTGGCGTCAGACCCAGGCTGGCGTGCAGGTGCCGCGTAACGATCTGCCCGCCCAGCGTGGCGCCTTCCAGCACATACAGGCAGCCAAACAGCTGTGCGGTGCTTTTCAGTGCGGGCAGCGCACTGCAGGATGGCAGGCCGGGCAAGTCCGCCGGCAAGAGGCCCAGGGCCAGCAGGTCTTGCGCCAGCTGAGCGCACTTGTAGCGTGCACCATAGGCAAAGCCCGCTTCTTTCCAGCCCGGCGAGTCGCGCAGGCGCAGCTCCAGCGGCGCGTAATAGCCATAGAAGCGGCACAGGCAGTCCAGGTAGTGGGTGCGTGAGAGCGCAGGATCCAGCAACACCGAGCGCGACTCCAGTGCGGCGTGGCGTGCCCGGGTGGCGCTCTTGAGGCGCTGCAGGCAGGACTCGGGACTGGGCGGGCAGGGTGTGGGTGCGGTATGGAACATAAACCGCCCATCATCGACGAAGACGGCAGCGCCATCTGTGTGCCAGCGCGCATTGCGCCCTTGGGGCCGCGCAAGCCCGGGGTGTTTGCCCTGCCGCCATCTTCATGCGCTATCTTCAGGGCATGGAACACACCCCTATCTGGCTGGTCAACAGCTTTATCTACCTGAGTGCCGCCGTACTGGCCGTACCTTTGAGCAAGGCGCTCGGCCTGGGCTCCATCATTGGCTACCTGGCCGCCGGCATTGCGATTGGCCCCTGGGGCCTGGCCCTGGTGACCAATGTGGAAGACATCCTGCACTTCGCCGAATTTGGCGTGGTGCTGATGCTGTTTCTGGTGGGCCTGGAGCTCGAGCCCAAACGGCTGTGGAGCATGCGCCGCCCCATCTTCGGCTGGGGCAGTGCCCAGGTGCTGGGCTGCACCCTGTTGATGACCGTGCTGGCGCTGGCCCTGGGTGTGCCCTGGCGCATTGCCCTGGTGGGCAGCCTGGGCCTGGCCCTGTCGAGTACGGCGATTGGGCTGCAGGTAATGGACGAGCGCAACCTGCTCAAAAGCGGCAGCGGCCAGGCCGCGTTTTCTATATTGCTGTTCCAGGACGTGGCCGCCATTCCCATATTGGCTTTGCTGCCCCTCCTGGGTGTGGTGGCGGCTGCGGCCGAGCCTACCGAGTTGGCCGACAAGGCACTCAAGGCCGCGCAGGTGGTGGGTGCCATAGGCGCCATCGTGCTGGGTGGGCGCTTGTTGATGCGCCCGCTGTTTCGCTGGATTGCCCGCTCCAAAACACCGGAGATTTTTACCGCCGCATCCCTGCTGCTGGTGGTGGGCATTGCCGCGCTGATGCAGTGGGTCGGCCTGTCGATGGCGCTGGGCGCCTTCCTGGCCGGCGTGCTGTTGGCCGAGAGCGAATACCGCCGCGAGCTGGAAACCAATATCGAGCCCTTCAAGGGCCTGCTGCTGGGCCTGTTCTTCATGGCCGTGGGCATGGGCATTGACTTCGGCGTGCTGCTGCAGTCGCCCTGGCGGGTGGCGGGCGTGCTGCTGGGTTTTTTGCTGGTCAAGGCGGTGGTGATTTACGCCGTGGCGCGCGCCATGCAACTGCCGTTCCAGGACCGCCCGGTGTTCACGCTGCTGCTGGCGCAGGGCGGCGAGTTTGCCTTTGTGGTGTTTCAGGCGGCGGCAGGTGCCCAGGTCTTCAGCCCCGAGACTGCCTCGCTGCTGATTGGCACGGTGGCCGTGTCCATGGTGCTCAGCCCCTTGATTCTGGTGGCGGTGGACAAGCTGCTGCTGCCGCGCTACGCCCACTGCGGCGTGCCGTTGCTGGAAGAAATATCCGAGCAGCAGGAGGCACCCATCATCATTGCCGGCTTTGGCCGCTATGGGCAGATTGTCTCGCGCGTGCTGCTGGCCGAGGGCATTGCCGCCACCGTGCTGGACCACGATGCCGAAATGATCGAGGTCGCGCGCAACCTGGGCTATCGCGTGTTCTATGGCGACGCCACAAGGCTGGACCTGCTGCGCACCGCCGGCGCCGCCCAGGCCACGATTCTGGTGCTGGCGGTGGACGACGTGGAGCAGTCGCTGGAAATTGTGGACCTGGCCCATGCCCACTTCCCGCAGCTGCAAATCGTGGCGCGGGCGCACGATGTCACCCACTGGAACAAGCTGCGCGACCGTGGCGTCATGTTGGTGGAGCGCGAGCTGTTTGCCTCCAGCCTGCTGAGCGCGCGCAGCGTGCTGGAGCTATTGGGCCGCAGCAGCGAAGAAACCGTGGCCAGCACCGTGCGCTTTCGCCAGCACAACCTGGCCTTGTTTGAAAAGCTGCACCCCCATTACCGCGACCGGGCCAAATTCGTGGCCGGGGTCAAGGAGGGACGCGCGCAGCTGGAAGAGCAGATGGCGCAGGAGCGGGCCGAGCGCAAGCTCGCAGCATGAGCCTGGGTTGCCACATACTCGGCATGCGCCCATCCGAACCGCCATGATCCAAGCATCCCACCAGACCACCCACTACCCCCCCGGCTTCATGGTCCTGCATGGCAATCGCCTGGAAGACCTGCGCGAGCTGCTGGTGCATGTACTCAAGGCGCAACCCCTGCCGGTGCTGCAAGCCGAGACCATTCTGGTGCAAAGCAATGGCATGAAGCACTGGCTGGAAATGGCGCTGGCCGAAGAAGGTGCCCTGGGCATTTGCGCCGCCACCCGCATGGAGCTGCCCGGCAGCTACCTGTGGCAGGTCTACCGCCAGGTGCTGGGTGCCGAGGCAGTGCCCGCGCACATGC
>JAYVNF010000475.1:0-2836 GCA_043758575.1 Rhodoferax sp. | reverse complement strand
ACGATGCCACACGCGTCTTTGCCGCCACAACACTACTCCTTGGCCGCGTAACAGGCGGCTCAAGGAGCAATTCTACTATTTACGGATAAGTTCTTAGTAGTGCCTATTCGCTTGAATCGCGCCAATCGCGCCATACCCATATGACCAGCGCCTCCGATTTGCTTCTCAGTATCCAGGCCAGCCCCGCCGGCCTGTCGCTGCCTGAAATTCTGGCGCACAACCCGGCGCTGGTGCGGCGCACGGTGCAGCGCTGGCTGGGTCAATGGGTGGCAGCGGGTCTCATCGCGCCCCAAGGCGAAGCCCGCGCCCGCCGCTACCGCCCCGCCACCCATGCAGTTGCCATCAGCAATGTGGCTAGTTACGCCGCGCTCCAAAGCCCCGATGCCAGTTTCGAGTTGACCCCCATGGTGTCCGAGAGTGGCTGGACCCGGCGCATTGCCCTGTCACCCGACAGCCGCGACATCCTGGCCTACGTCCAGCAGCCCCTGCATGCGCGCAAGCCGGAGGGCTACCAGCGCGAATTTCTGGATGCGTATGAGCCCAACGTCAACGCCTACTTGAGCGAGCCGCTGCGCCGGCAGCTGCACAACATGGGCAGCACCAGCCCGGTACAGGAGGCCGCTGGCACATATAGCCGCGCCATCCTGGGCCGTCTGCTGATTGACCTGTCCTGGGCCTCCAGCCATCTGGAGGGCAACACCTATTCGCGCCTGGACACGGTGGAGCTGATCGCACACGGCCGCCGTGCCGCCGGCAAGGACACGGTGGAGACGCAAATGATCCTGAACCACAAGGCCGCCATCGAGCTGCTGGCGGATGCCGCCCAGGTGCCGGGCGCAGCCCATGCCGGCATGAGCCGCTATTTGCTGATGAACCTGCACAGCGCACTGGCAGAAAACCTGCTGCCCAATGCCGACGACGAGGGCCGCGTGCGCCAGCACGCGGTGCACATCGGCCTGAGTGTCTACCGGCCCCTGTTTACGCCGCCGCAAATTGACGAGACCCTGGACGTGGTGCTGGCCAAGTGGAACCAGATCAGCGACCCGTTCGAGCAGTCCTTCTTCGCCATGGTGCACCTGCCTTATCTGCAGCCCTTTGCCGACGTCAACAAGCGCACCTCGCGCCTGGCCGCCAACCTGCCTCTGTTCCGTGCCAACCTGTGTCCGCTCACCTTTCTGGGTGTGCCAGTGGGTGCCTACAGCCAGGCCACGCTGGGTGTTTACGAGCTCACCCGCGTGGAGCTGCTGCGCGACCTGTATGTGTGGGCCTACGAGCGCTCCACGCAGGAGTACCAGACCATTCACAAGGAGCTGACACAGCCCGACCCCACCCGCCTGCAATACCACGAGCTGATCAAACACACCGTGCGCGAGGTGGTACGCCAGCCGCAAGCTGACCCCTTGCTGCTGATGGAGCAGGCCCTGGCCAGCCTACCCCCAGGCGAACGCAACAATGTGCACGCGCTGCTGGTGCAGGAGTTGCGGCGCCTGCATGAGGGTGTGTTGGCACGCTACGGCCTGCGCCCGTCGGAGCTGGCGGCCTGGAAGTTGGCACAGACGGCAGCCTGAACCCCCTGGCAGGCCACCCGCTGACAAAATTAATTCAAACCGACTGACCCCGATTTCAATCGCCGCCCCTGCCCGCCCCACGTACCATCGCGGCAGTTTTACCTTCAAGAGGCCTGCATGACCGTTATCACCACCATCGAAGACCTGCGCGTATTGGCCGAGAAGCGCGTGCCGCGCATGTTTTACGACTATGCTGACTCGGGCTCCTGGACCGAATCCACCTACAAGGCCAATGAGTCCGACTTCCAGAAAATCAAGCTGCGCCAGCGCGTGGCCGTGAACATGGAAAACCGCACGACCGCCACCAAGATGGTGGGGCAAGAGGCCAAGATGCCGGTCAGCATTGCGCCCGTGGGCCTGTGCGGCATGCAAAACGCCGATGGCGAAATCAAGGCGGCCAAGGCGGCGGAAAAATTCGGCATCCCGTTTACCCTGTCGACCATGAGCATCTGCTCGATCGAAGACATTGCCCAGAACACCAGCGCGCCCTTCTGGTTCCAGCTCTACATGATGCGCGACCGCAGCGCCATGAAAAAAATGATTGAACGCGCCCGTGCCGCCCGCTGCAGTGCCCTGGTGCTGACCCTGGATCTGCAGGTGATTGGCCAGCGCCACAAGGATTTGAAAAACGGCCTGACCGCACCACCCAAACCCACCATTGCCAACATCATCAACCTGATGACCAAGCCGCGCTGGTGCTTAGGCATGGCCGGCACGCGCCGCCACACCTTTGGCAACCTGGTGGGCCACGTGGCGGCGGTCAGCAATATGTCTTCGCTGGCCTCCTGGACCAACGAGCAGTTTGACCCCACCCTGTCCTGGGACGATGTGAAGTGGGTCAAAGAGCAATGGGGCGGCAAGCTCATTCTCAAAGGCATACAGGACCTGGAAGACGCGCACCTGGCCGTGGCCAGCGGTGCCGACGCCATGGTGGTCAGCAACCACGGCGGACGCCAGCTGGACGGCGCACCCAGCAGCATTTCGGCCCTACCGGAAATCGCGCAGGCGGTGGGCGACAAGATCGAGGTCTGGATGGACGGCGGCATCCGCAGCGGCCAGGACGTGCTCAAGGCCTGGGCCCTGGGTGCCCGCGGCACCATGATTGGCCGGGCCTTTGTTTACGGTCTGGGCGCCATGGGCGAAGCCGGTGTCACCAAGGCCTTGCAAATCATCCACAAGGAGCTGGATATCACCATGGCTTTTTGCGGCCACACCAATATCCAGAACGTGGGCACCAACATCCTGCTGCCGGGCACCTACGACTTCAA
>JAYVNF010000474.1:0-8895 GCA_043758575.1 Rhodoferax sp. | reverse complement strand
CATCCAGGTCTTCGCCCGAGACCAGATCGGCCTTGCTGATAAAGATCTGGTCGGCAAAACCGACCTGACGCCTGGCCTCTTGCCTGTCATTGAGCTGGTTGGTGGCGTGCTTGGCGTCGACCAGGGTCAGGATGGAGTCCAGCAGGTAGGACTCGGCCACTTCATCGTCCATGAAAAAGGTTTGCGCCACCGGGCCGGGGTCCGCCAGGCCGGTGGTCTCAATCACCACGCGCTCAAAGTCCAGCTCGCCCTTGCGTTTCTTTTCGGCCAGATCGCGCAGGGTGGCGCGCAGGTCTTCGCGGATGGTGCAGCAGATGCAGCCATTGCTCATCTGGATGATTTGCTCGTTGGTGTCGCTGATCAGAATGTCGCTGTCGATGTTCTCTTCGCCGAATTCATTCTCGATCACCGCAATTTTCTGACCGTGGGCCTCGGCCAGCACGCGCTTGAGCAAGGTGGTTTTGCCGGAACCCAGAAAGCCGGTGAGGATGGTGGCGGGAATAAGAGACATGTTGGAGCCCAAAATCAGCAAGTGGGGAGTTTAGCCAGCAATTCAAGGTGGGGACGGCGCAGCACCCGCAGTGTGCACACGCGGAGTGCCACTTCCTAGCGACGCATGACCACCAGGCCCTTGAGGTATTCGCCCTCGGGGAAGGCGATGGTCATGGGGTGATCGGGTGCACCGCCCATGCGCTCGGTAATAAATCCATCCACCCCGGCATCCGAGCCGGCACCAGCCACGATTTTGTGGAACAGGTCGGCGCTGATGCCACCCGAGCACGAATAGGTGAACAACACACCACCGGGCTCCAAGAGCTTGAAGGCCAGGCGGTTGATGTCTTTGTAAGCGCGTGCGGCCCGCTCGGCATGGGCCACCGTGGGGGCAAACTTGGGCGGGTCCAGAACAATGGCGTCAAAGGTCCGTCCCTCTTGGCCAAACTGGCGCAGCGAGGCATTCACATCCGCATCCATCCAGCTGGCTCGGCTGGCATCAAAACCGTTCAAGGCCACATTGGCGGCACCCATCTCCAGCGCCGGACCACTGGAGTCAATCGAGGTGACGTGCGTCGCTCCCCCGCTCAGGGCGGCCACACTGAAGCCGCCGGTGTAGCAAAAGCAGTTCAGCACGCGCTGGAACTGCAAGCGCTTGGTGTAGCTGGCAAATTTGTGGCGGCTGTCGCGCTGGTCCAGGTAGAAACCGGTCTTGTGGCCGTTGGCAATGCTCAGGTGCAGCTTCCAGTCGTGCTCTTGCAGCACCAGGTCGGTGGCACCCTCGCCGCGCAGCCAACCCGTCTTTTCTGTCAGACCTTCCAAGGTGCGGCTGCTGGCATCCGAGCGCTCATAGAGCTTGGACAAACCAGTTTCGGCCAGCAGCGCATCGGCAATCGCCTCCTTCCAGCGCTCCACGCCGGCCGAGGTGAACTGCGCCACCAAGGTGTCGCCATAGCGGTCCACGATCAGGCCGGGCAGGCCGTCCGACTCGCCATGGACCAGGCGCGCGCCATTGCTCTGGATATCGAAGCGCGAGCGCGCTTGCACGGCTTTGGCAATCCGGGCCTGAAAGAAGTCCGCGTCTAGACGCTCTTTCTCGTCAAAGCTCCAGACCCGGGCGCGGATTTTGGAACTCGGACTGAACGCCGCCCAGCCCAGGAACTGGCCCTCATCGGACTCCACCCGCACGGTCTCGCCGCTGTCACCACCGCCCTTGGCAATGGCAGACTCAAAAATCCAGGGATGGCGGCGCAACAGGGAGCGCTCTTTGCCGGCGCGCAGGCGAATCATTTTCATGGGGCTATTGTCGCTGCTGCCTTTGCTGCTTGGATGGATTGGCTAACGATGGGTCCAATAGCCGGGTCGCCTTCTATGGTGTGCGACCGCGACCACCCGCACTTCCTCGCCCGCAACCTGGTAAATGATGCTGTAGGGAAATCGTCGCAGAAGGTAGCGTCGCCGCGAGCCCCGAAAGACAGCCCCGATCATGGGATTTTCCAAAACGCGTTGTGCCGAGCGCTCAAACTCTGCAACAAACGCCAAACCAAGATCCCGGTTGGCCTTCTCCGCGTAGAAATCTGTGGCATCCTGTAATTCCGCGATTGCCGCCGGGACTATGACCATCTTCATGCCAAGTGAGCACGAACCTTGACAATTGCTTCGGCGATTGGAATGACCTGAATGATTCCTGCTTCAACTTCGGCGATGCGCCGCTCGACTTCGTCAGCCCATGCGTTGTCAATCTCCAGGTCCTCGTCCAAACTGGCCAACAACATTTGGGCAAATGCGGCACGCTCTGCTGCAGTGAGCTTCAAGGCCTGTGCCTCCAATATTTCAAGCTGACTTTCCATGGTCAATTCCTACACAAATGGTTGCGCAATCTTAC
Organism: Rhodoferax sp.; assembly: GCA_043758575.1. GTDB lineage: Bacteria > Pseudomonadota > Gammaproteobacteria > Burkholderiales > Burkholderiaceae_C > Allorhodoferax. Next base: position 6,518 of record JAYVNF010000474.1, on the reverse strand, counting down.
TTCGGGCAGCCAAAGCTATGCCTTGGGCTTGCCCTTGGCTCTTGCCCGCGGATGCGCCGCGTCATACGCCTTGGCCAGGTGCTGGAAGTCCAGCCGCGTATAGACCTGCGTGGTGGTGATATTGGCATGGCCCAGCAACTCCTGCACGGCGCGCAGATCGCCGCTGCTTTGCAGCACGTGGCTGGCAAAGGAGTGCCGCAGCATGTGCGGGTGCACCGGGGTGCTGACGCCGGCCAGCAGGCTGCGGCGTTTCAAACGCTGCCAGACCGACTGGGCGGTGAGGCGCGTGTTGTTGCGCCCGGTGAAAAGGGCACGGGCGGCATCGGCCTGGGTGGCGTGCACCGGTCCGCCACGTGCCGTGCCCATGGGGCCACGCAGCTCCAGCCAGCGCGCCAGGGCGCTCAGGGCGGTCTTGCCGACCGGCACGGAGCGGCGCTTGGCGCCCTTGCCCAGCACATGGGCCTGGGCTGCCTGCATATCGACCCAGCCACGTGCCGTGCTGCTGGCCTCCACATCCAGACCGATGAGCTCACCAACACGCAGGCCGCTGCCGTAGAGCAGCTCCACCATGGCGGCGTCGCGCGCTTCCAGCCAGGGATCGTCGTCACTCTGGAAATCCGCGAACTGCACCGCGTCGTCCACGCCCAGGGCCTTGGGCAGGGGCTTGGGGGCCTTGGGGGCGCGCACCTCCTGCACCGGGTTGCTGGCCACCATTCCATCCCGGCCCAGCCAGGTGTAAAAACCGCGCCAGCCCGAGAGAATCAGGGCAATGCCGCGGCCACTGCGCCCACCACTGTGCATCTGCGCCACCCAGCGGCGGATATGGGGATTGCGCACGGCCAGCAGGTCCACCCCGGCTTGGGCTGCAAAGGCTTGCAGCTTGTGCAGGTCCAACGCATACAGCTCCACGGTGCGCTGTGCCAGGCGCTTTTCCACCCGCACGTATTCCAGGTATTTTTCGACCAGGGCCTCTGCTCCAGCCATACCTGGTGCGGCTAACGCAGACGCGAGAGCGCGGCGCTGGCCAGCTCACCAATGCGGGCCAGAAAGTCGGTGCCCATGCCGCTGGTAAAGCGCTGCGCATCGCTGGAGGCCAGCACCAGGAGGCCAAAGGCCGGGGTGCTGGAGCCGCTGGGGCCCACGCGCAGGGGAATCAGTGCCAGCGAGGTGATGGAGGCCGGGGTCTCCAGCCAGTTGACCGACTCGAAGCCGGTGTTCAGGCCGCAAAAGGGTTCCGTCAGTGAGGTCGCAAAGGACTTCAGATCGTCGCTCACGCCCTGGGCAAAGGGTTCTGCGGCGAAATCAGCGGCCACATCCCACAGGCGCAGGCCGACCTGGGGCACGGCAAACTGCTGTTCGATGTCTATGGCCAGTTGCCGGGGCAGCTGGCGCACGTCGCTGCCCTGCAGCAGGTTGCCGGCCCAGCGCAGGATTTTGTTGGACAGGATGACGTTGTCATTGCCGTTGCGCAGCATTTCCATGACGCGCTGCTCCAGCAGCTTGATTTTCTCGCGCAGCATCTCGGCCTGGCGTTCCTGCAGGCTCACGGCGCGCTGACCGTGCGGGCTGTTGAGCTGCACGGCGGCCAGCAGCTCGGCATGGCGCAGAAAGAAATCCGGCGTGTTGGCCAGGTAGTTGGCGATGTCGTCTTCGGTGATGGGGTTGGCCAGCGCGGAGTTCAGAAGGTTGCTCATGGATGCTCAGTCAAGGTAAGGGGTTTGTTCAGGTCAAAAAGCGTTCAGGCGGCCAGGTGCTCGGGTATGTCGATCTCGCCACGGAATACGGTGGTGGCCGGTCCGGTCATCAGCACCGGCGCGGCGCCACCGGCCCAGGCAATGCTCAGCATGCCGCCACGGGTTTGCACATCCACACGTGCATCCAGCAGGCCCAGGCGGATACCGGCGACTACAGCCGTACAGGCACCGGTGCCGCAGGCCAGGGTTTCGCCGACGCCGCGCTCATACACGCGCAGGCGCACCGCACTGCGGCTTTGCACCTGCAAAAAGCCGACGTTCACGCCTTGGGTGAAACGCGGATTGGCCTGCACTTGGGGGCCCAGCGTGGCCACCGGCGCCGTGTCCACATCCTCCACCAGAATGACCGCATGCGGGTTGCCCATGGACACCGTGGCCAGCAGGATTTCGCGAGCAGCCCCCACGGGCAAGATAGACCAGTTACCCCAGTCGCCTTGGGCCTGCAGCTGCAGGCCACTGGCATCAAAGGGCAACGCCTGCGGATCAAAGCGCGGTGCGCCCATGTCCACGGTGACGCGGCCGTCCGGCGTGAGCTGCGGCTCGATCACGCCCCGCATGGTCTGTACGCGCAGGGTGTTCTTGGTGGTCAGGCCGGTGTCGTGCACAAAGCGGGCAAAGCAGCGCGCGCCGTTGCCGCACTGCTCCACTTCCTGGCCGTCGGCGTTGTGGATGATGTATTCGAAGTCCACATCCGGCGTGGGCGCAGGGCGCACGCTGAGAATCTGGTCGGCGCCGACGCCAAAGTGGCGGTCGCCCAGGAAGCGGTAATGGGCAGCGCTCAGGCCCAGGCGGCCACGGGTCTCATCGAGCACGACAAAGTCGTTGCCGGCACCCTGCATTTTGGTAAACGGAATTTGCATGGCCGCAATTATCCGCCCATGCCGTCGGCAGGGCACGCGTGGGTCCCACATCAACGGCCACCGTTTTGGTTGCAAAATGGCCCGCATGCCCAGACTCTCGCAAATCCTCCAAGCTGATGTGGGCCCGCTCCCCGCAGCCACCGACTGGCAGACCCAAGCGCCGGTAGCCCTGCTGAAAAACGTGATGCGCCTGACCGCGCCCAACCCCGGCGTGATGACCGGCCCCGGCACCAACAGCTATTTGGTGGGCGATGTGCACACTGGCTTCATCGCCATAGACCCCGGCCCGGCCGACGCCGACCATCTGCAGCGCCTCTGGGCGGCTGCCGTCCACGCCGATGGCAGCGGCGGCCATATCCGCATGATCGTCTGCACCCACTCGCATCCGGACCACTCGCCTGGGGCCAAGCCCTTGCAGGCGCTGTGTGCGCAAGCGAACCCCGGTGGCGGGGCAATGGCCACAGCCGCCGCTATGCCCGCGATTCTGGGCCTGCCCTCGGCACCCACAGCGCGCGCCGCCAGCGCATTCACTCCGGACCGCGCACTGCGCGATGGCGAAGTGCTGCGGCTAACGCCCCCACCAGCCACAGCAGCCTCAGCAGCCTCAGCCGGCCAAGCAAACGCCGCCGCGGTGCCTTCTATGGCGGAAGGTTGCGGCGCCAGTCACAGCCTGCGCGTGGTCCACACCCCAGGCCATGCCGCCAACCACATCTGCCTGCTATTGGAAGAAGACGGCCTGCTGTTTTCCGGCGACCACATCCTCAACGGCAGCACCACGGTCATCGACCCGCCGGACGGCCACATGGGCCACTACCTGGACTCGCTGGATGCGCTGACCCGTGCCTGCACCGAGTGGAACGTGGAGTTCATACTGCCGGCCCACGGCCACGCCATGCCCCAGGCCTTGGCGGCCATAGCCCAACTCAAGGCCCATCGTCTGAAACGTGAAGCCAAGATTGCCGCTGTGATCCAATCCAACCCCAACGGCGACCTGGACCAGTGGCTGCCCTTGGCCTACGACGATGTGGACCCGCGCATCTGGCCGGTGGCCAAGCGCTCCCTGCTGGCCCATGTCGAACACCTGCAGCAACTGCAAACCAACCCCCAAGAATCGAGCGCAGCATGAGTACCTTCCAAAGAGCTTCCCGTCCCGAAGGCGCACCGCCAGCGCGAGCGCAACGCCCCGAAAACAACCCGAACCGCCGCGCCCCGAATCGCTCGGCTGACAACCGGCCAGCGGCACCCGCCACAACACCCTCTGCAGGGCCCAAGCCCCGCAACCGCCCGCGCACGGTGGACCGGACCAAGCCGGTGGCGGCCGATGAGGGCGAACGCCTGTCCAAAAAAGTCATGCAACTCAAGGGCTGCTCGCGCAGCGAGGCCGAGCAGTACATCGAATGCGGTTGGGTCATGGTCAACGGCGTGGTGGTGGAAGACCCGCCATTTCGCGTACAGCAGCAAACCGTGACCCTGGACCCGGCTGCCAGCCTCTTGAACATGGCCGATGTCACGCTGATTCTGCACAAACCATCGGGCATGCTCGATGGTGTGGAAGAGGAAGACGATGAAGACGAGGAGCCGCAGCCCAACAACAAAGCCACAAAGGGCGGCAAAGCCGGCAAGGCGCGCGTGGCAAGTGCCCGCAGCCTGATGACGCTGGCCCACCACTGCCCCCACGACCCGGAAAAAATTCGCACGCTCAAACGCCACCTGCTGCACCTGGAAGCCGAGGTGCCGCTGGAAACCGGCGCCAGCGGCCTGGTGGTGTTTACGCAGGACTGGCGCACCACGCGCAAGCTCAGCGAAGACCTGGGCTCCATGGAGCATGAGCTGATTGCCGACGTGGCCGGCGAAGTGAGCGAAGAGGCGCTGCAAAAGATTGCCCGCGCGCTCAAGGATGAGCGCAACCCCCTTCCCCAGACCAAGTTCAGCGTCAACAGCTCCAGCCCGGAGATGAGCAAGCTGCGCTTTGCCATCAAGGGCGCGCATCCGGGCTTGGTGGCTTATCTGTGCGAAAAAGGCGGGCTGCAGTTGCTGGCCCTGCGCCGCATCCGCTTGGGGCGCGTGACACTGAGCGACCTGCCGGTGGGGCAGTGGCGCTATCTGTCAGTGCATGAGAAGTTCTAGCTTGCGATGTAAGTCTGCAGCTGGCTGATGGTGGCTTCCTGGTCGGCAATGATCTCGTCCATGATGTCGCGGATGGAGATCATGCCCAGCACCTTGTCACCATCCACCACCGGCATGTGGCGAATCTTCTTCTGACTCATCAGCGCCATGCAGTCTTCGGTGCGCGAGTTGGCGGCCACCGTCAGCACCTTGGCGGTCATGATGTCGGACACCAGCGTGTCCTTGGAGGACTTGCCCAGCAGCGCGATCTTGCGGGTGTAGTCACGCTCGGAGAGTATGCCCACCAGTTTGCCCTGGTCCATCACCATCAGGGCACCCACATCGTGGCCGGCCAGGGTCTTCAGGGCGTCAAAAACGCTGTCTTGTGGCTTGATGCTCCAGGGGGTGTCCTGGTTTTTTAACAGTGCACGTACGGGTCGCATATTGCCTCCTGAAAATGGTCACAGATGACCAACCATACAGCAAAAATGGACATAGAAAAGTGTGAAGCCCACCGATAAGCCGGATTCTGTGCACAAGGGTTTCCCCTTGCGTGACCACCATTAATCTGGGCCGGCGGTTGCCCGTTCGGCTCGATGCTACCTACCCGCACACTCCGGGGGCCCCGTCAACGTGTGCCTACTTGGTATTGCTGCGCGTAGAGATTGCCCGTTTCACCCGATGCGGGTTGCCCCGCACCGACTCGTCTCTGTTGCTCTAATCCTCACCTTAGGGTCTTGCACTTGCGTGCTCAACTTGTCGGTGGACAGCCATTAGCTGCTACGCTGCCCTCTGCAGTCCGGACGTTCCTCCAGTGCTTGGTTTCCCAAATTGCACCAGCGGTGGTCTGGCGGGCTTCACCCTCGCATTATCGACGCTGTTTCGGGCCGCGACGCGCCACGCATATCCATATATCCAAACTGGTTGAAAAACTGGCCCACAATGGCACAGAGAATATTCATCCCCAAGGAGAACACCCATGAGCTTTGAAAACGTCCTGCAAACCATTGGCAACACGCCGCACATCCGCATCAACCGCCTGTTTGGCAACACGCACCAGGTGTATGTGAAGTCCGAGCGCTCCAACCCCGGCGGCTCCATCAAGGACCGTATTGCCCTCTCCATGGTCGAAGCGGCCGAGGCCAGCGGCGTGCTCACACCCGGCGCCACCATCATCGAGCCCACCTCCGGCAACACCGGCGTTGGCCTGGCCCTGGTGGCCGCGGTCAAGGGCTACAAGCTGATTCTGGTGATGCCCGACAGCATGTCGATTGAGCGCCGCCGCCTGATGCTGGCCTATGGCGCCAGCTTCGACCTGACGCCGCGCGAAAAAGGCATGAAGGGCGCCATCGCCCGCGCCCAGGAGCTCGCTGCCCAGACCCCCAACTCCTGGATTCCCCAGCAGTTTGAAAACCCGGCCAATATCGATGTGCATGTGCGCACCACGGCACAGGAAATCCTGAAGGACTTTCCGGCTGGCGTGGACGTCATCATCACCGGCGTGGGCACGGGCGGCCACATCAGCGGCGTGGCCAAGGTGCTCAAGCCCTTGTGGCCGCAGCTCAAGGTCTACGCGGTAGAGCCCACGGCCTCGCCCGTGATCTCGGGTGGCGCACCCGCACCGCATCCGATCCAGGGCATTGGTGCCGGCTTCATCCCCAAAAACCTGCTCACTGAACTGCTGGACGGCGTGATCCAGGTGGATGCCGAACCGGCACGCGAATACGCCCGCCGCAGCGCCCGCGAAGAGGGTTTGTTGGTGGGCATCTCCAGCGGCGCCACGCTGGCGGCGATTGCG
>JAYVNF010000473.1:0-8926 GCA_043758575.1 Rhodoferax sp. | reverse complement strand
CGGCCAGGCGTGCTTGCAGCAGCGGCACTTGCGCAGCAGGAATGGCAAACACCAGGGCGATGGGCCGGGTCTGCGCGATCGACACCAGGCCATTGGCGTCACCCGGTTGCACCACATTGCCCAGATCGGCCTGCTTCAGACCCACGCGCCCGGCTATGGGCGCCAGCACCTTGGTGTAGGAGAGTTGCAGCTGCGCGCTCTGCAGCGCCGCCTGGTCGACCTTGACCGTGCCTTCGAGTTGGTGCACCAAGGCCTGCTGGGTGTCCATCTGCTGTTTGGGCCCGGCGTCCTTGGCAAACAGGTCCTGGTAGCGGGTCAGGTCGATTCTGGCGTTGTCCAGCTGCGCCATATCACGTGCCAGCGCGCCCTCGGACTGGCTGGCGCTGGCGGCGAAGGCACGCGGGTCAATCTGCGCCAGCTGCTGGCCGGCCCGGACCTGTTGGCCTTCCTGGAACTGGATGCTTTGCAGCACGCCGCTGACCTGGGCATGGACCACCGCGGTGTTGGAGGCCGCCAGGCTGCCGATGGCGTTGACCATGACGCGTATGTCCTGCAGCCGTGCGGCCCGCACCGCCACGGGCTGCGCCCCGCTTCCGCCACCAAAGCGCCGTGCGCCGCCACCCGCACCCGCACCAGTCGCTTTGCCGCCTGCGCCGGCCGCCGCCGGGTTGGCCGCTGTGGCGTCGGCGCTGGGCTGGTGCAACTTCCACCAGAGGCCGCCCGCGCCCGCCATTGCCAGCAGCACGGCCAGTGCCCAGAGCCCGGCCCGGCCGGCCTCGCGCCGGGCCGGGGCCCCGTCGCGCGGCGCGGGGTGCAAGCGGGAGGGGCGGTCTGGGTGGCTGCGCATGGGGTTTACCTTGGATGGAGGGCGGGGATGCATCAGGCCATTGGGGCACGGACGCGATGCCTGCATTGTTGCAAGCTTGTCTGGCGCTTTCATGGCTGGCGCATGAAGATATTTCACTTATTTGTGGTGCAGATTGCAGCGCCCCCGTCGTTGGCAGCGTGCTTCTGCCTATCTTTACAAAGCTGCCGTAAAGATAGGTAAATAGGCCAGCAAATGCCGCTTTTCATTCGATTTAAAAATTTTTTGCGCGAATTCAAATGGTGTCTCCATCAGCTCATCAAGGATTCACCATGGCCAGCATAGACAGCCTGTCTTCATCGCTCTACCTCCCACCCACCAGCCAGACCCAGGGCCTGCAGTCCATCCAGGGCGCCGGCTCGGACCCTGATGGCGATGGTGACGGCGGCACCAAGGTCAAGAAGTCCGGTGGCCATGGCCACGGCCAGATGCAAAACCTGTTGATGCAGGCCCTGCAAAGCCTGGGGCTGGGTGGCGCTGCGGGCAGCACCGGCAGTAGCAGCACACAGAGTGGCAGCGCCACGGACAGCGATGGGGATGCCGACGGCTCCACCACAGGCGCCAGCAGCACCAAGGCCGATATGCGCCAGTTCATGCACGCCTTGTTTCAGGCGGTCAAGGCCGACAGCAGCAGCGCCCCATCGGCGACGGCCGCAGCGAGCAGCAGCACCGGCAGCGACCCTAAGGCCAGCTTCGCGGCCGGCCTGTCGGCGCTGATTTCCCAGGTCAGCAGTGGCCAGGCGCCGGCGGATTTGCAAAGCGCCTTTGCCAAGGTGGTGAACGATTTGCAGGGCAGCAGCGCCAGCAGCACAGCCACTACGGCCAGCGGCACAGGCAGCACCGCTGCCGTGAGCGGCGCCACCAGCAGCTCGCAAGTCACGCTGCAGGCGCTGCTGAGCAAGATGCAACAAAACCTGGGCTATGGCCCGGCCAGCAGCACGCCCAGCCTGAGCAACATCCTCAGCGCGCAGGCCTAAGCCGCAGCAGCCAGACGGCCCTTGAGCAGCTCTGGGTGCGCACCCAGCAGTTGCTGCGCCATGCCCTGCACGCAGGCCGAGTCCAGGCCGCGTGGGCGTGGCGGGTCCACTCGGAAGTCCAGCAGCACGCGTGCCGGCCCGGGCGACAAAAACAGCACGCGGTCCGCCAGCGACAGGGCCTCCATCAGGTTGTGGGTGACAAACAGCACGGTCGGCTGGCTGTCCTGCCACAGGGCTAGCAGCTGCGCACGCAGCTGTTCGGCCGTGGGCAGGTCCAGCGACTGAAAGGGCTCGTCCATCAGCAGCAGCTGCGGCGCCATCAGGAAGGCGCGCAACAGCGCCACGCGCCGCTGCATGCCGCCCGAGAGCTGCTTGGGGTAGAGGTGGTCGCAGTCTTTCAGGCCGACCCGCTCCAGCGCGTCCACCAGGCGCCGCCCGCTCATGGAGGGGTCTACCAGCGCCAGGTTCTGCGCCACCGTTAGCCAGGGCATGAGGCGCGGCTCCTGGAACATGAAGCCGATGCGCTCCAGCCCGGCCAGCTCCAGCCGGCCTTCATAGGCCGTGTCCAGGCCGCTGATGATTTTCAACAGCGTGGTCTTGCCGGCACCACTGGGCCCGACGATGGCCACTAACTCGCCCGGCTTGGCCGTGAAGGCCAGCTCCTGGATGGCGCAGTGGCCATTGGCGTGGCGCTTGGCCGCAATGTGGACGCTTAAATCAATCATAGGCGCCAGCGGTTGAGCCGGCTCTCCAGCGGGCGCAGCAGCAGTGCTTCTAGTAGAAAAATCACCGCCGAGAAGGCCAGGCTGTAGGCCAGGATATTGGTGATGTCAAAGAAGTGGAAGAAGCTGCCTATCTGAAACCCCACGCCATCGCTGCGGCCCAGCAGCTCCACCACCAGCACGATTTTCCAGATCAGCGCCAGGCCGTTGCGCGCCGAGCTGAACAGATAGGGATAGAGCTGGGGCAGATAGACCTTGAAGAAGCGCTGGCTGCGGCCCAGGCGGTAAACCTGGGCCACCTCCATCAGCTGCGGGTCCACGGCGCGTGCGCCCTCGCGCAGGTTGATGGCCACCATGGGGATTTTGTTGAGGACCACGGCCAGCACCGCCGCACTCTCGCTCAGGCCAAACCAGATGTAGCACAGGATGGTGGTGACCAGGGCCGGGATGTTGAGGCCCAGGATCAAGAGGCTGTCCAGCGCCCGGTCCCAACGGCGCGAGCGCCCCATCAGTATGCCCAGGGCCACGCCCAGCAGCATGGCCAGCTCAAAACTCAGCAGCACGCGGCGCAGGGTCTGGCCCAGGTGGAACGGCAGCTCGCCCGAGCGTATGGCCTCCCATAGCGCATCGGCTACCGCTAGCGGCGTCGGCAGGGCCCGGCTGTGGGCCTGCAAGGCCACCAGCTGCCACAGCAGCGCCAGGGCCAGCAGCGGCCACAGGCGCGACCAGTCGCCCGGCGGCTGCCGCGCCGGTGCGGCAGGCAGCGCGCTCTCGGGCAGACCTTGGGGCGGGCTCAGTTCTTGGGACATGGAGGCAGTTTGTAGCCGCTCCAGAAGGTGCCGTCCATCAGCGCTTTGGACTTGCCCATCAGCTTGTCGCCGCCGGTCTCGGCCAGGGTTTTGAAGACGCTGGCGGCGCTGGCCTGGCTGCCGGCGTAGTCGCAGCTGGCAATGCCGTTGCGGTAGCCGTTTTTCAGGGCCAGGAAGACGTTGTTGTCTTCGGCGCGCATCAGCGGTTTGAGGCGCTCCCATTCGGCGTCACTCTTGGCCATGATGGCCTTGGCCTCCTGGGACGCAGCCAGAAAGCGCTCCAGCGCATCGTGGTTCTGCGCCGCCCAGTCTTCACGGAAGACCCAGCCTATCAGCGGGATGGGTTTGTCCACGCCCAGGCCGGCCAGGATCTCGGGCAGGCGAATCAGGGGCCGCATGCCATTGGCCTCGAGCCGGGCGTCGTAATGCCAGACGTTGAGGGCCGCGTCCACCTGGCCACTCAGGGTCAGCTCGTTGAGCAGGGGCGGTGCGGCATACACCGGTTTGGCCGCGCTGTTCAGGTCCAGGCCCAGCTTCTTGCTGGCATAGGCGCGCAACAGCAGCCAGGTCTTGTCGGAGGGGCCGCCGGAGACGCCTATGGACTTGCCCCTCAGGTCGGCCAGCGTGCGAACACCGCCGTCGGCCTTGACCATCACCGAGCCGACGGCGTTGGAGTAAGGCGCGAAGCTGACGTTGATGCCGTCGGCGCGCTGGCGCGTGACCCAGATCCAGTCGGAGACGATCACATCCACGGCACCGCCCTGCAGGGCGACGGTGGAGGCGTCGCCCGAGGCCAGTGGCACGACCTTGAGGTTGATGCCGCGCTTTTGCGCCAACTGGTGTGCCTGCATCACGTCCAGCTCCCAGTTCACTGTTCCAAACTGGAGCACTCCCACGCGCAGTGGAACACCACCGGCGTCAGTGGCCCAAGAGCAAAGGCTGGCCAGTACCAGGCAGGCACAGAGCAGGAGGCGGAGCAGGGAGGGCAGGGTCATGGCAGGCGGTGGCAGCCCTGAAGGGCTTGTCTCGTTTGTTGAAATTGTAAGCAGCAATCCGCAAGGGCCGTGCCAGACCTTGGCGCGCTACACTGGCCCGTACTTCAAGACGGGATCAACAGGGATGGACACCAAGGTGGCGACTACGACCCGGCTGCGGCGTGCTTCGGTGGCAACCGCTGTGGTCGCCACCCTGAGCATGCTGGCCGGCATGCTGAGCCCGCCCTTCAGTTCGCTGGCCTGGGTGGGCACCAGCATGCTGACCATCCATTTGCTGATGGAGCTGTTTGCCATCGTCATTGCCATGCTGATCGTGGTGGTTTCCTGGCACACCCTGGACGCCCGTTCGCCACGCGGCACACATGTGCTGATTGCCGGCTTTCTGGTGGTGGCCGTTTGCGACACGGTGCACGCCCTGACCTACGAAGGCATGCCGGACTTTTTGTTGCCCAGCAGCACGCCCCGGGCCATCTTTTTCTGGCTGATGGGGCGCGGCGTGGAGGTCTGCACCATGGCCTTGGTAGCGTTGCGCTGGCGCGCCCCCTGGTCCAAGCAGGTCTGGCTGGGGCTGAGCCTGCTGAGCTGCTGCGCCATTCTGTGGCTGGGTACCTGGGGCATTGCACGCTTCCCCACGACCTTTGTGCCGGGCCAGGGGGTGACCGCCTTCAAGGCGGAGTTCGAGTACCTGCTGTGCTTTTTGTACCTGCTGGTGGCGGCCCTGTTCTGGCGCCAAGCGCGCCGCGGCAGTGATGCGCGCGACTACCTGCTGGCGCTGTCGGCTTTTGTCATGGGCATCGGTGAGATCATGTTCACGGCCTATGTGCGTCCGTCCGATTTCCAGAATGTGTTTGGCCACAGCTACAAAATCGTCTCCTATGGGCTGCTGTACTGGGCCACTTTTGTCACCAGCCTGCGAGCACCTTTTGAGGACGTGCGCCGCTCCGAGCACATGCTGCGCGAGAGCGAGGAGCGCATACGCTCGCTCAGTGACCACCTGCCAGACAGCATGCTCTACCGGGTGGTGCAGCAGGCGCCGGGGGTGTTCCAGTTTCTCTATGTCAGCGAGGGGGTGCAGCGCCTGTATGGCATCACGGCAGAGCAGGCACTGCACGACTACGAGCTGGTCTACCGCCTGTTCAACGCCGATGACCGGGCCCAGCTGCGTCGCCAGATTGAGCGCTCGGCACGCGAGCTGAGCAACATCGCCCAGACCCTGAGGCTGCACCAGCCCGACGGCAGCCTGCGCTGGATTCAGATCAGCTCGGCCCCGCACCGCAACAGCGAGGGGCAGCTGGTGTGGGACGGCGTGCACAACGACATCACCGAGCTCCAACGGGCCCAGCAGGAGGTCGAGCGCCTGGGCTTTTATGACGCGCTCACCGGCCTGCCTAACCGGCGTTTGTTGATGGACCGGCTGGGCCAGTCGCTGGCCAGCAGCCAGCGCATGGGGCGCTGCGGCGCCCTGATCTTCATGGACCTGGACCACTTCAAGAACTTCAACGACACCCTGGGCCATGACCTGGGTGATGCGCTCTTGCGCCAGGTGGCCGAGCGCTTGGCTGCGGTGGTGCGTGCCGGTGACACGGTGTCGCGTTTCGGTGGCGACGAGTTTGTGGTGGTGCTCGATGACCTGAGCCAGCACCCGGAGGACGCCGCCACCGAGGCCCAGCTCCTGGCCGAGCAGTTTCAGCAGGCCCTGCGCGCGCCACTGGTGCTGGGCGGGCAGCAGCGCTTCATTACCGTGAGCATTGGCATTAGCCTGTTTGGCATCTGGCCGACCACGATTGACGAGATGATGAAGAGCGCCGACCTGGCGCTGTACCGCGCCAAGTCGGCCGGGCGCAACACCCTGGTTTTCTTTGATCCGCAGATGCAGACAGTGGCCTCCGAACGCGCGGCCATGGAGGCCGACATCCGCCATGCGCTGCAGGCCGGCCAGTTCGTGCTGTACTACCAGCCCCAGGTAGAGGTCGGTCGCATCACCGGTGTGGAGGCGCTGATTCGCTGGAACCATCCGGCGCAGGGCCTGGTCTCGCCGGCACGCTTTATTCCGGTGGCCGAAGAGACCGGCTTGATCGTGCCCATGGGCCTCTGGGTGCTGGAGACGGTTTGCCGCCAACTCGCCGCCTGGAGCGCCACAGCGGCAACCGCCGCGCTGGCGATGTCGGTCAATGTCAGCGTGCGCCAGTTTCGCCAGCCCGGTTTTGTGGAGCAGGTGTTGCACACTCTGCGGGCCACCCAGGCCCCGGCGCAGCTGCTGAAAATCGAACTGACGGAGAGCCTGCTGGCAGAGGATATGGAAAACATCATTGCCAAAATGAGCGCACTGCGGGCGGCCGGCGTGTCGTTTGCGCTGGATGACTTTGGCACCGGCTATTCCTCGCTGTCCTACCTCAAGCGCTTTCCGCTGTCGGTGCTGAAGATTGACCAGTCCTTTGTGCGCGACATCCTGATTGACCCGCACGATGCGGCCATCACCAAGACCATTATTGCCCTGGGCCAAAGCCTGGGGCTGGCAGTGATTGCCGAGGGCGTGGAGCTGGAGGGGCAGCGCGCCTATCTGGCCCTGCATGGCTGCACGGCCTACCAGGGCTATCTGTTTTACCGGCCCATGCCGATCGAGGCGTTGGCGCCCATCCTGCTAGGAGCTGGTGGCGGTGCCGAGGTCGCCAGCGCCGCCAGCCCTTTGGCGCAGGCTATCTGAGCGACTCTTCCAGCTCGATGTCCACCGTCAGCGCGTCGGCAATCCGGTCCAGCTGGGCGTTGAGTTCGGCCAGGTCCAGTCCGTGCGGCACCTGAATCTGCGCCATGGCTTCGAACAGGGGTGCGCCGCTCATGGGCGCGCTGCGCACGCTGGTGTCCATCTCGCGCACGCTGATCTGCAGGGCCGCCAGTGCCTGCGCCACCTCGCGCACAATGCCAGGCCGATCGGTGCCCAGAATGGACAGGCGCAGCTCGCGAAACGCCTTGGCACTGGCCGCAACCGGCGCGCTGGCCACCACCACCGACAGCTGTTCTGCTGACAGCGCCAGCAGTGCCGTGCGCAGGGCAGGGGCTTGGACTTGGGCCACCTCCACCTTGACGATGCCGGCAAACTGACCGGCCAGCTCGCTCATGCGGCTCTCCAACCAGTTGCCGCCGTGCGTGGCCACGGTGCGCGAGAGCTTTTCCACCAGGCCGGGCTGGTCGGCGCCTACGAAGGTGAATACCAAGGGTGTGAGGACAGGCGTGGCGGAGGAGGAGGGCATGGCAGGGCTCCGGTGAACGTGGCAAAACTTAACGTGACAAAACGATGGTGACCAGGGCCGAGGCGTCTTCGTGCGCAGTGACGCTGTGCGGCACCTCACCCAGCAAAAACATCAGCTGACCGGCCTGCAGCAAGGTGCTGGCGCCATTCACCTGCACATCCAGCGAACCTTCCAGGCATTGGATGGTGATTTCGCCGGACACCTTGTGCAGCGGCATGGACTTGCCCCGCTGCAGCACCAGGCGTATGACCTCCAGCTGGTCGGACTTGAACAGCGCCACGGTACGCTGTTCCGGCAAAGTGGGGCCAAAGGGCGTGACGGCAATCGGCTCGCCCGAAAGCGCATGGGGAATGGACATGGTGTGTGCTCCAGAAGCTGTGCGGTGTCTGTCAGTTATAGCGCAAGCGCAGTCGCCTGTGTCTTTTTGCAGGGCCGCAAAACGCAATGCACTGTCAAAGAAACCGGGCCAGGAATCCAGCCGGGTTTTTGCTCACCGCCACCGAGGCCATCCAGCCCAGCAGCAGCAGGGCGGCGACCCAGGCGCTGGCGCGCAGCGGCGGCGTGAAGCGCGGCTTCATGGCCACCACACCCAGGGCGATGTAGAGCAGCAGGCCGATGATCTTGGCCAGCAACCAGGGGGTGGCCAGCGGGTTCAGGCCGGCCATCCAGACCAGGCTGATGGCCGAGAGCAGCAGCACCGTGTCCACCACATGGGGCACGATCTTGGCCGGGCGGCTGCGCACCCAGGCCGCCCCGGTGAGCGAGGCCAGGCCGCGCACGGTAAAGCCAATGGCGGAGAGCGCCACGGCGCCCATGTGAAGGTGTTTGATTGCGGTGTATTCCATGCGCCGCAGTCTAGCCTGCTGGCGTGTCCGGCCGCGGCGCGAGGTCTTGCGCAGCCTGGTAGTGGGTATCATGCCGCGACACTTTCAAAGCCTGCGATGTCCCTCCCTCTTAGCGCCTACCAATGGCTGATGTCCGAACGCTGGCGCGCCAGCGTAGGCGCCTTGCTGGGCTTGGGCTTGTGCTCGGTGTTCTTGCACGCGGTCACGCCGGGCACGCACTGGCTGCTGGCGCCGCTGGGCGCCAGCCTGGTGATTCTGTATGTGCAGCCGCACAGCCCGGTAGCCCAGCCCTGGCCGGTGGTTGGCAGCTACCTGCTGTCCTGCCTGGCCGGCCTGGCCTGCGCGCAGTGGCTGGCCCTGCCGCAGCTTAGGGATTCAGTAATTACAAAGATACCGTTTTAGGTTGAATGGTTATGTCCCACCAAGTCAAATCGGTGGAGCGATGTAGGCGTTGTTCCAAGTCTC
>JAYVNF010000472.1:0-8940 GCA_043758575.1 Rhodoferax sp. | reverse complement strand
GTCCGCCTGGCGCGCAGCGCTCAGCGCTTTGGAAAAAGCCGCCCAGGCGCAGGACTCGCTGCAACGCGAGCGCGAGCGCCTGGCTTGGCAAATTGGCGAGCTCGACAAGCTTGGGCCCCAAGCCGACGAATGGAGCGAACTCAACGTGAACCACAGCCGCCTGGCCAATGGCCAGGCCCTGCAGGACGCAGCCCAGGCCACGGTAGAGCTGCTGGAAGATGCCGACAGCAACGCCCTGCAGGCGCTCAACAGCGCGCTGCAGGCCCTGCAAAACCAGGCCCATCTGGAGCCCGACTTTGCCGACCCGATTGCGGTGCTGATCTCCAGCTTGGCCCAGGTGGAAGACGTGGCCCACACCCTGCGTGGCTATGCCCGGCGCACCGAACTGGACCCCGAACGCCTGGCTGAGCTGGACGCGCGCATGACGCTGTGGGTGTCACTGGCACGGCGCTACAAGCGCGCCCCCGATGAGCTGCTGGCTCTGTTGGCGGCTTGGCGCGCAGAGCTGGCACAGCTGGACGCCGCTGCCGACCTGCAAGGCCTGGAGTCGGCAGAACGCAAAGCGCATGCAGGCTATATGACCGAAGCCAAAAGCATCTCGGCCCAACGCAGCAAAGCCGCCCCCCGTCTGGCCAAGGCCATCACCCAGGCCATGCAGGGCCTGGGCATGCAGGGCGGCCAGTTTGTGGTGGCGCTGGAGCCCTTGGCACAACCGCAGCAAAGCGGCCTGGAAGAGGTGCAGTTTCTGGCAGCGGGGCATGCCGGCAGCACGCCGCGCGCCGTCGGCAAGGTGGCCTCGGGCGGTGAGCTCTCGCGCATGGCCCTGGCCATTGCCGTGACCACCAGCCAGCTGGGCACGGCCCAGACCCTGATTTTTGACGAGGTGGACTCGGGCGTGGGCGGTGCCGTGGCCGAAACCGTGGGGCGGCTGATGGCCCAGCTCGGCGTGGACCGCCAAGTGCTGGCCGTAACCCACCTGCCCCAGGTGGCGGCCTGCGCCAACCACCATATGCTGGTGTCCAAGCAGCTGCAGGGCAAGAGCACGCTGAGCAGCGTGGCCGCGGTTCAGGGCGAGGCCCGCGTGGGCGAAATTGCCCGCATGCTGGGCGGCGAAAAACTCTCCAGCACCACCCTGGCCCATGCCAAGGAAATGCTGCAGGCCGGCGCATGACAGAGCCGGGCAGCACAGCGCCTGCGGCCATGGAAATCGTGCTGATCACCGGCATGTCCGGCTCGGGCAAGTCGGTGGCCCTGCATGCCCTGGAAGACGCCGGCTTTTACTGCGTGGACAATCTGCCCCCGGAATTGCTGCTGCCCTTTGTGGAGCTGGAAATGCAGCACCAGGCGCACCAACTGGCCATCGCCATGGATGTGCGCAGCGCCACCTCGTTGCCCCTGGTGCCGCAGCAGCTGGACGCCTTGCGCGCGCGCGGCATAGTGGTCAAGCCGCTGTTTCTGGATGCCACCACCGACACCTTGGTGCGCCGCTATTCCGAGACCCGGCGCAAGCACCCGCTCTCGCAAGGCGGACTGCGCCGTGACGGCAGCACCGACACGCAGCTGGACCGGGACGAGCGTCGCGCCCTGGTCGAAGCCATAGAGCTGGAGCGCAGCCTGCTGGCCGTGCTGCGTGCGCAGGCCCATGTGATCGATTCCAGCATGATCCGCGCGGCCCAGCTCCAAGGCTACGTCAAGGCCCTGGTCTCCACACGCGGCGCACAGCTGACGCTGGTGTTCGAGTCCTTTGCCTTCAAGCGTGGCGTGCCCACCGATGCCGACTTTGTGTTTGATGTGCGCATGCTGCCCAACCCCCACTATGAGCCGGAGTTGAAGGTTTTAACCGGACGCGACCAGCCGGTGGCCGAGTTTTTGCAGGCCCAGCCCGATGTGCAGCGCATGCGCCAGCAACTCTGCGCCTTTCTGGAGAGCTGGTTGCCCGACCTGGCGCGCGACAACCGCAGCTATGTCACCGTGGCCATTGGCTGCACCGGCGGCCAGCACCGCTCGGTCTATCTGGTGGAGCAACTGGCGCTGCATTTCGCCGACCAGTGGGCCACGCTCAAGCGCCACCGTGAAATGGACGCAAGGGTAGCGTAGCGTCCTGCTGCTTTCTGTCCTGCATGCGTGTGGGTGCGCGGAAGGGGATATCCAGCCCAGCGAGCGAGAGAAACCTCGCCCGCCCTACCGCTCCAGCAACTTGCGAATCGGCGCCGGCAGCCCCAGGCCCGGCCACTCCGCAGCGCCAACCCAGCGCCCTTCATCGAAGGGCTTTTTCGAGGCAAGCGGCACCCGGCAGGCATGCAGATGCAAGTCCTTGTGCGTCAGCACATGCACAAACGCCGGTTCGCACAGCAGCTGCGCCTGTGCGGCAGGCGCCAGCACCGCACGCAATGCTTCCTCGCTGTCAAACAAGGGCAGGCAATACAAGCCGCCCCAGACGCCGGGCGAGGGCCGGCGCGACAACCAGACCGCACCACCGGGACTTTGGGCCCAAAGCAACCACAGGGCCTGGCTGCTGCGTTTGAGCTTGCGGCTGCGCACCGGGTAGCGCTCTGGGTCGCCCGCCTTGCGCGCACTGCACAGGGCCTGCACCGGGCACTGCACGCAGGCCGGGTTCTTGGGCGTGCACAGCATGGCACCCAGGTCCATCATGCCCTGGGTGTAGCGCGCCATATCCTGCGCGGCACGCGCGGGCACGGGCAGCAGGCCCGTGGCCGCATCCCACAGGGCACGGGCGTTAGCGGCGACAGACACGTCGGCGTCAAAACCCTGCACCCGCGTGACCACCCGTTTCACATTGGCGTCCAGAATCGCCACCCGTTCTGCAAAACACAGGGAGGCAATCGCCGCTGCCGTGGACGGGCCTATGCCGGGCAGGCTGGCCAGGGCCTGTGCGTCGCGCGGGAAGACCCCGCCATGCAGTTGCATGAGCTGCTGGGCGCAGCGGTGCAGATTGCGCGCGCGGCTGTAGTAGCCCAGGCCACTCCACAGGCCCAGCACCTCGTCCTGGCTGGCGGCGGCGAGCGCGGCCACGTCCGGGCATTTCTCCAGGAAACGGGCGAAGTAGCCTTTGACGGTGGCCACCTGGGTTTGCTGCAGCATGATTTCGGACAGCCAGACGCGGTAAGGGTCACGCGTGTTTTGCCAGGGCAGGTCGTTGCGGCCCTGGGTGGTTTGCCACTGCACCACGCGTGTGGCGAAGTCGCCGCCGGCTTGCTGCACGCTCAGGCGATCTCCAGATCCATGGCTTCGGGCGCGGCCTGGGGGGCGGCCATCAGGTGCGAGGTCAGCTCCATCAGCTTTGCTTCCTGCTGCTCCATGGCGCTTTCCTGCAGGGCAATCTCGTCAATGCGTTCGTCCAGGCCACCAGCGGCCTGCTGGATGCGGTCCACCGCATCCATGCGCCGGGCAAAGGTGCGGCGACGCTCGCGCAGCTGCGCATCGAGCTGGGCCGCGGCCGACTTGCTCCAAAACTCCACCTCGCCCAGGGCCGACTCGTGGATGCTGCGCAGGCGCGCATACAGGGCGCGCACCAGGCGGTCGGCAAACTCGGGCTGGGCCAGCTTGAAGACATTGCTCAGGCCCAGGTACTGCAGATGGCTGCGCTGCGCCATCTCGAAATCATTCAGGTAGAAGTTCAGGTCCGGCTCCTGCAGCGCCTGCAGCGAAAAACCGTACTCGGTATTGAGCTGGGTGAACATGGTCGAGAGCATGCTGTGCATCTCGGCGCTCAGGCTTTGGACCTTGGCAAAGTTGGCGCGCAGCCGGGTGAAGGTTTCGGCGTAGGCCTTTTTGACGCCCAGCTTCAGGCCTTTTTGGGTCAGTGCTTCGGTGAGCTGCCCCATCTCTGTCTTGAGCACCTTGGAGCCCAGAATGCCAAACACTTCCTTGAGCAGTTTGAGGTGCACTGAGCGCACCGCATGCAGCTTGGCGCCGCCCACATCAAAGTCAGCTTGCTCCTGGGCAATGCGGCTCTTCATGTGTTTGATGACACCGGCGTTCTTGCCCTTGAGGCCTTGCAGCTCCAAACGCTGCTCGGTCAGGTCACGCCTGCGGATGGTGATCACGCGGCCGGTCTCGGTGCGCAGGTCAGCAATACCCTTGTTCATGGCCAGGCGCAGAATGCGCTGGCGCTCCAGCAGCATGCCATCGCCCAGTGCGTCTTCCAGCAGGCCCAGGCAGCTTTTTTGCAGCAGGGCGTCGTCCCGGTTGACCTTGGCCACCAGGCCCTTTTGGGCGGAAACGGCAATCACCTGTTCGGGGCGCAGGCCCAGGATCTCGGCCGTGCTGGCCTTTTGCCGCTCGATTTGCGTGCTGATCTGCTCGGGCGTGCTCAGCTCGTCCCACAGCGTGTCAATTTTGTTCAGCACCACCAGGCGGGCCTCGGTGCCGGTGGAGTCGGAAATCAGGTGCTCACGCCAGATTGCCAGATCCGACTTGGTCACACCGGTGTCGGCCCCCAGGATGAACACCACCGCCTGGGCCTGCGGAATGAGGCTGACGGTGAGCTCGGGCTCGGCACCAATGGCGTTGAGCCCGGGGGTGTCCAGAATCACCAGACCCTGCTTGAGCAAGGGGTGGGCGATGTTGATCAGGGCGTGGCGCCACTTGGGCACTTCCACCAGACCCTCGCTGTCCACCAGCGGGTTGTCTTCGGGTGCCTGGCTGTGCCAGAAGCCCAGGGCCCTGGCCTGGTCCTGGCTGACCTTGCAGGTTTGCGACACCATCTCGAAGGAGGCTGCGAGCTGCTTGGGGTCGTCCACGTCCAGGTCCACGCGGGTCCATTGTTCGGGCACCATGCGCCATTCCATCAGGGCCTGGGGCTGCAAGCGGGTTTCTATGGGCAGCAGGCGCAGGCAAGGCGGCACATCGGCGTCATAGCCCATCTCGGTGGGGCACATGGTGGTGCGCCCGGCGCTGGCGGGCATGATGCGCCGGCCATAGCCGGCAAAGAAAATGGCGTTGATCATTTCCGACTTGCCGCGCGAAAACTCCGCCACGAAAGCCACCATCACCTTGTCGGAGCGCACCTGGGTTTCCAGCTGCTTGAGCCGCTCTTGCACGGCCGAGTCCAGCAGCTCGTGGTCGTTCATCCATTCGCCCAGCAGTTTCAGGCGCAGCGCGACTTCACGCCGCCAAATGCCGTGCTGGTCTAGTTGTTCATTGAATGAAGTGGCCACGTGTCCCCCTGCGATGGGCCAATATAGCATTGCACAGCATGCAAGCAACGCGCGCGCCTCATGGTTTCTGGCATTGCGGACAGAAAAAAGTGGAGCGCTGGCCCTGGCGCAAGGACTTGATCGGCGCCCCGCACACGCGGCAAGGCTGGCCCTGGCGGCCATAGACCATGGCCTCTAACTGAAAGTGGCCCGATTCACCCTGGGCATTGCTGAAATCGCGCAGGGTGCTGCCGCCTTTTTCCACCGCCCGCGCCAGCACCTGGCGAATCGCTGCCTGCAAGCGCTGCACGCGCGGCCGGCTCAGCCGGTTAGCCCGTGTGGTTGGACGGATGCCGGCCTGGAACAGGGCTTCGGATGCATAGATATTGCCCACTCCCACCACCAGCTCACCGGCCAGCAGCACCTGCTTGATCGGCGCCTTGCGCTGCTGCAGGCCCAAGTAGAAAGCAGGCGCAGCAAAGGCCTCACCCAGCGGCTCCACGCCCAGTTTGCCGAGCAGCTTTTGCGCCACCGCATCGTCTTGCGAAGGCGCGTACACCACGGCACCAAAGCGCCTGGGATCGTTCAGGCGCAAAGTGCCTTGTGTGGTGTGCAAATCAAAGTGGTCGTGCCGCCCGGGCTCGGCCAAGTCCCGCGCAAACACCACGCTGCCCGACATGCCCAGGTGCAGCAGCAGCAGGCCTTCGCTCAGGTCAATCAGCAAGTACTTGCCACGCCGGCGCACCGCCTGCACCACCTGGCCCTGGAGTCGTGTCACCTCTATGCCCAGTGGCCAGCGCAGCGGTTTTCCCAGCCTGGCCGAGAGCACCGTGGCACCGCTGATGCTGCTGGCAAAACTCAGGCGGGTAACTTCTACTTCCGGCAGTTCAGGCATGGGGTGGTCACTGGTTAACGAAGGCTTTTCGGGTTGGATTATTATGGCCCGATGACCCTACCCAAGCGCTTCACGATCTCCACGCTGTTGCTGGCAATGGCCTTGTCTGTGCCGGTGGCATGGGCCCAGAGCGACGCCCCGCTCAACTCCGAACTCAACAGCAGCCTGATGTACGAGTTGCTGCTGTCCGAAATGAGCGCCTACAACGACGACGCATCCTCGGCCTACCAACTCATGCTGGATGCCGCGCAAAAGGACCGCTCCGAGCAGCTTTACCTGCGTGCGGTGGAGATTGCCCTGCGCGCCCGCGCCGGTGAGTCGGCACTGCTGGCGGCCCAGGGCTGGACCCGGCAGTTCCCGGCCTCCGAGAACGCCAACCGCTACCTGCTGCAGATCCTGATTGGTCTGAACAAGCTGCAAGAGACGGTCGACCCCATCAAGCACTTCCTGGCGCCCTTGCCAAGCGCGGAGCGGGCAGTGGCCATCGGCCTGCTGCCCCGCTACTTTGTGCGTGCCAGCGACAAGAAGCTGGCGGCCAAGGTGGTGGAACAGGCCCTGGCACCTGAACTGAGCAACCCCCGAACCGGCCCTGGCGCCTATGCCGCCATAGGCACCATGCGGGTTCTGGCCGAGGACGGTGAAGGCGCGTTGGCGGCGGCCAAAAAGGGCGTAGCGCTGAACCGCAAGGCCGAAGAACCCATACAACTGGCGCTGGCGCTGATGGACCCCAAACTGCCGGCAGCAGAAGCCCTGGTGCTGGACTATTTGCAGGCCGGCGCGCCCGCCGACATGCGCATGGCCTACGTGCGCAAGCTGCTCGAAGCCCAGCGCTACAAGGAGGCCGATGCGCAGGTGCTGCAACTCAATGCCAGTGAGCCCAGCTTTGCCGAGGCCTGGCTGGTGCACGGGTCCTTGGCCCTGCAAGACAAGCAATGGGCCGAGGCGCAAAAGGCCTTGGACACCTTCGTCAGCCTGCGCCAAAAGCCCGACAGCGCCAACGCAGACCCGGATGGTGACCGCGGCTTGTCACAAGCTTATTTCCTGTTGGCCGACATTGCCGAGCAGAACCAGAAGCCCGAAGCGGCGCAGGCCTACCTGGCCCTGATCAGCAGCCCGCAGGACGCCATCCGCGTGCGCGCCCGCCTGGCCGCCATCCTGGCCCGCCAAGGCAAGCTGAGCGAGGCGCGCGCGCTGATACACAGCGCACCGGAAACACTGGCGGAAGACGCGCGCGCCAAAATCAGCGCCGAAGCGCAGCTGCTGCGCGACAACAAGCAGTTCGAACTGGTGTACCGCTTTCTGCAAGACGCCGTGCGGGACAATCCGTCGGATGTGGATTTGCGCTACGACCTCGCCATGGCCGCCGAGAAGCTGGACAAGATTGACGAGATGGAGCTGCTGCTGCGCCAGGTGATAGTGGAAAAGCCCGATTACCACCACGCCTACAACGCCCTGGGCTACTCGCTGGCCGATCGCAAGCTGCGCCTGCCCGAGGCCCGCGCACTGGTCAAGAAAGCGCTGGAATTCGCCCCCAACGACCCCTTCATTCTGGACAGCCTGGGTTGGGTGGAGTTTCGCAGCGGCAACCTGAACGAAGCACTGCATATTTTGCAGGGCGCTTTTGAGAGCCGCCAGGACGCCGAAATTGCCGCCCACCTGGGTGAGGTGCTGTGGAGCCTGGGCCAGCAAGACCAAGCCCGCGCCATCTGGAAAAATGGCCTGCGCCAAGGTCCGGACAACGAAACCCTGCTGGAAACCATCAAGCGCCTGGGTCCGCTGTGATGCCTTGGCGCGACGGCGAAGCGCAAGCCCGCGCGACGCATGCCTTGCCACGGTATCTGCAGTCTTGCTGGCTGTTGGCCCTGTTGCTGGGCCTGGCCGGCTGTGCCAGCACGGCCCGCCCCCCTGGCGCAGCGGAAGAAAGCCATTGGCAGGGCAAGCTGGCACTCAAGGTGTTCAGCAAACCGGTGCAGGCCATTGCCGCCAACTTCGATTTGCAAGGCCGCCCCGACCAGGGCGAGCTGGTGCTCACCTCTCCCCTGGGCACCACGCTGGCGCGCATGCAATGGCAACCCGGCCTGGCCACGCTGAGCGCCAATGGCGAGCAAAGAAACTTTGATTCCCTGCAGGAGTTGGCGCGCCAGGCCACCGGCACCGAACTGCCTGTAGCCAGCCTGTTTGCCTGGTTGCAAGGGCGCGATGAGGCCGCGCCAGGCTGGCAGGTCGATCTCAAGGAATTGCCCAACGGCCGGCTCCAGGCCCGCCACATAGAAGAAGTGCAAGCCGAGCTGAAAATCATTCTGGAGCGCTAAGCCCGGCCCAGTGCGCACGGATAATGCCGCCATGCAGTCGCTCTACGACATTCCGGCTCCGGCCAAACTCAATCTCTTCCTGCACATCACGGGCCGCCGGGCCGATGGCTACCACCTGCTGCAATCGGCCTTCATGCTGATTGACTGGTGCGACACCCTGCATTTTGAAATCCGCCGCGACGGCCTCATCAGCCGCGAAGACCTGGGTTGGGCCTTGCCCGCCGAGGATTTGTGTGTGCGTGCCGCCCGCGCCCTGCAGGCCGCCAGTGGCTGCAACCAGGGCGCCCATATCGGTATCCTGAAGTCGGTCCCCGCGCAAGCCGGCATGGGCGGCGGCTCCTCGGACGCTGCCTCCACGCTGTTGGCACTGAACCGGCTCTGGGGCCTGCAGTTGCCACTGGAAAAACTGATGGACATCGGACTGGCACTGGGCGCGGACGTACCGTTTTTCCTCAGTGGCGGCCATGCCTGGGTAGAAGGCATTGGCGAAAAAATTACGCCGTTAGAATTGCCGTCTGCGCAGTTCGTGGTGCTCAAGCCAGAGGCCGGATTGGATACACGGTTGATTTTTTCT
>JAYVNF010000471.1:0-8954 GCA_043758575.1 Rhodoferax sp. | reverse complement strand
GCTCGCAGACGGCACGGTCTATATTGGCAATTCCATAGGGGCTGCAGGCTCCACCGTCGGTGAAGTCGTGTTCAACACCTCCATGACCGGCTACCAGGAAATCCTGACCGACCCCAGCTACTGCCAGCAGATCGTCACGCTCACCTATCCCCACATCGGCAACTACGGTGTGAACCTCGAAGACGTCGAGTCCGACAAGGTACAGGCCGCCGGTCTCATCATCAAAGACCTGCCGCAAATCGCCTCCAACTTCCGCCTGAGCCAGACCCTGAGCGCCTACCTGGTGGACCAGGGCACGGTGGCGATTGCCAACATCGATACCCGCCAACTGACCCGCCAGCTGCGCACCCAAGGCGCACAAAGCGGTTGCATCCTGGCGCTGGCCGCCGGTGAGATGGTTACCAGCGCAGCCGTGGAGCGTGCGGTGGCCGCCGCCAAGGGCGCGCCCAGCATGTCTGGCCTGGACCTGGCCAAGGTGGTCAGCAGCACTGCAAGCTATGGCTGGACCCAGACTGAATGGGATCTGGTGAAGGGCTACGGCGAGCAGACCGATGCCAAGTTCCACGTCGTGGCCTATGACTTTGGTGTGAAGAAAAACATTCTGCGCATGTTGGCCCAGCGTGGCTGCAAGGTCACCGTGCTGCCGGCACAGACTTCGGCTGCCGAGGCGCTGAGCCACAAGCCCGATGGCATCTTCCTGAGCAACGGCCCGGGCGACCCGGAGCCCTGCGACTACGCCATTGCCGCAACCAAAGAACTGATCGAGTCCGGCATCCCCACCTTCGGCATTTGCCTGGGCCACCAGATCATGGCCCTGGCTTCCGGCGCCAAGACTTTCAAGATGAAGTTTGGCCACCACGGCGCCAACCATCCCGTAAAGGACCTGGACAGCGGCCGAGTGTCGATCACCAGCCAGAACCACGGTTTTGCGGTGGATGAGAAAACTTTGCCGGCGAATATGCGCCCCACCCACATCAGCCTGTTTGACAACACCTTGCAGGGCCTGGAGCGCACCGACAAGCCGGCCTTCTGCTTCCAGGGCCACCCGGAAGCCTCACCCGGCCCGCAGGACATCGGCTACCTGTTTGACCGCTTTGTGGGCCTGATGGAGGCGCGGGCATGAGTTTTTACGGGGTCACCGATTTGTGGACCTATGTGCTGGGCGCCTTCGGCATCATCTTGCTGCCCGGCCCCAACTCGCTCTATGTGTTGTCGGTGGCCACGGCACGTGGCGTCAAGGCCGGTTACCAGGGTGCCTTTGGGGTGTTCGTGGGCGACAGCATCCTGCTGCTGGCCACGGCCCTGGGTGCGGCCAGCCTGTTGCGCTCCAACCCCCAAGTGTTTCTGGTGGTGAAGTACCTGGGCGCGGCCTACCTGGCCTGGGTCGGCGTCAACCTGATCTGGGCAGCGATCCAGAAATGGCGCAACAAAGCGGCGGCGGGTACGCCGGTAGCCGAGGCGCCCGTGAACCTGCAGCACCCCTTCAAGCGGGCCCTGGTCATCAGCCTGCTGAACCCCAAAGCGATTCTGTTTTTGCTGTCCTTCTTCGTGCAGTTCATTGACCCCACGTATGACACGCCTGCCATTCCTTTTTTGATCCTGAGCGCCATCATCATGGTGTTCAGTGCGCTCTACCTCTCTGCCCTGATCTTCCTGGGCGCGCGTCTGGCAAATGCCTTTCGCGTGCGACGCCGACTCACTGCCGGCCTGTCCAGCGCGGTGGGTGGGCTGTTCCTGTGGTTTGGAACCAAGCTGGCGACAGCCAGCCTGAACTAGTCAAAAACCAAATAAAAAACTAGATAAAAAAATGCCAAAACGTACTGATATCCAAAGCATTCTCATCATAGGCGCCGGCCCCATCATCATTGGTCAGGCCTGTGAGTTCGACTACTCCGGTGTGCAGGCCTGCAAGGCCCTGCGTGAAGAGGGCTACAAGGTCATTCTGATCAACAGCAACCCGGCCACCATCATGACCGACCCGGCCACGGCCGACGTCACCTACATCGAGCCCATCACCTGGCAGACGGTAGAAAAAATCATCGCCAAGGAGCGCCCCGACGCCATCCTGCCGACCATGGGCGGCCAGACTGCGCTGAACTGCGCGCTGGACCTGTGGCACCACGGCGTGCTGGAAAAATACCAGGTCGAACTGATTGGCGCATCGCCCGAAGCCATCGACAAGGCCGAAGACCGTCTGAAGTTCAAGGACGCGATGACCAAGATCGGTCTGGGCTCCGCGCGTTCCGGCATTGCCCACAGTATGGAAGAGGCCTGGGGTGTGCAGCGCACCGTGGGCTTTCCCACCGTCATTCGTCCCAGCTTCACGCTGGGCGGCACCGGCGGCGGCATTGCCTACAACCCGGAAGAGTTTGAGACCATTTGCAAGCGCGGCCTGGAGGCCTCGCCAACCAACGAGCTACTGATTGAAGAGTCGCTCTTGGGCTGGAAAGAGTACGAGATGGAAGTGGTACGCGACAAGGCGGACAACTGCATCATCGTCTGCTCGATTGAGAATTTGGACCCGATGGGTGTGCACACCGGGGACTCGATTACCGTGGCACCTGCGCAGACGCTGACCGACAAGGAATACCAGATTCTGCGCAATGCCTCGCTCGCCGTGCTGCGCGAAATCGGTGTCGACACCGGCGGCTCCAATGTGCAGTTCTCTATCAATCCCGATGACGGCCGCATGGTGGTGATCGAGATGAATCCGCGCGTGTCGCGCTCTTCCGCTCTGGCCTCCAAGGCCACTGGTTTTCCCATTGCCAAGGTGGCGGCCAAGCTGGCCGTAGGCTTCACGCTCGATGAGCTGCGCAACGACATCACTGGTGGACTGACCCCCGCCAGCTTCGAGCCCAGCATCGACTACGTGGTCACCAAGATCCCGCGTTTTGCCTTTGAAAAATTCCCCGCCGCCGACAGCCGCCTGACCACGCAGATGAAGTCGGTGGGCGAAGTCATGGCCATGGGCCGCACCTTCCAGGAATCCTTCCAGAAAGCCCTGCGCGGCCTGGAAGTCGGCGTGGACGGCATGAACGAAAAAACCCAAGACCGCGAAGTGCTGGAAAAAGAGCTGGGCGAGCCCGGGCCCGAGCGCATCTGGTACGTGGGCGACGCTTTCGCCCAGGGCATGAGCGTGGAAGAGGTGTTTGCCCTGACCAAGATTGACCGCTGGTTTCTGGTGCAGATCGAGCAGATCGTGAAGATCGAACTCGAAATCGAACGCCTGCCACAGCCCGCCAGTGGCAGCACGCTGGACAAGATTGACGCCGCCACCTTGCGCAGTCTGAAGCAAAAAGGCTTCTCGGACCGCCGCCTGGCGCGCCAGTTCAAGACCACCGACAAGGCCGTGCGCGAGAAGCGCCGCGCCCTGGGTGTGCGCCCGGTCTACAAGCGCGTGGACACCTGCGCGGCCGAATTCGCCAGCAACACCGCCTACCTGTACTCCACGTACGAAGCCGAAGGCGCAGAGTGCGAAGCCGCACCCACCACCAACAAGAAGATCATGGTGCTGGGTGGCGGCCCGAATCGCATCGGCCAGGGCATCGAGTTTGACTACTGCTGCGTGCACGCGGCGTTGGCCATGCGCGAAGACGGTTACGAGACCATCATGGTCAACTGCAACCCCGAGACCGTGTCCACCGACTACGACACCTCGGACCGCCTGTACTTCGAGCCACTCACGCTGGAAGATGTGCTGGAAATCGTGGACAAGGAAAAGCCCCTGGGCGTGATCGTGCAGTACGGTGGCCAGACCCCCTTGAAGCTGGCACTGGACCTGGAAGCCAATGGCGTGCCCATCATCGGCACCTCGCCCGACATGATTGACGCGGCGGAAGACCGCGAGCGCTTCCAAAAGCTGCTGCATGAATTGAAGCTGCGCCAGCCACCGAATGCCACCGCCCGCACCGAACCCGAAGCGCTGGAAAAAGCCGCTGCCCTGGGTTACCCCCTGGTGGTGCGCCCCAGCTATGTGCTGGGTGGCCGCGCCATGGAAATCGTGCACGAGCAGCGCGACCTGGAGCGCTATATGCGCGAAGCCGTCAAGGTCAGCCACGACTCCCCCGTGTTGCTGGACCGCTTCTTGAATGACGCCATCGAATGCGATGTGGACTGCATCCGCGACAACACCGGCGCCACCTTCATCGGCGGCGTGATGGAACACATCGAACAGGCCGGTGTGCACAGCGGCGACTCCGCTTGTTCATTGCCGCCTTATTCGCTGTCCAAAGACACGGTGGACGAGATCAAGCGCCAGACGGCCGCTATGGCCGGTGCCCTGAATGTGGTGGGCCTGATGAACGTGCAGTTCGCGATCCAGAATGTGGATGGCAAGGACATCATCTTTGTGCTGGAAGTCAATCCCCGTGCGAGCCGCACCGTGCCTTTCGTTAGCAAAGCCACCGGCATCCAGCTGGCCAAGGTGGCGGCGCGCTGCATGGCTGGCCAAAGCCTGGCCTCACAAGGCATTGGTAAGGAAGTCACGCCGCCTTATTTCAGCGTGAAAGAGGCCGTGTTCCCCTTTGTGAAATTCCCTGGCGTGGACACCATCCTCGGCCCGGAAATGAAGTCCACCGGTGAGGTCATGGGGGTTGGCAAGACTTTTGGTGAGGCCTTTGTGAAGTCGCAAATCGGCGCTGGCGCCAAGCTGCCGCGCTCCGGTCGTGCCTTCATCTCCGTCAAGCAAAGCGACAAGCCGCGCGCCGTGGAAGTGGCGCGTGCGCTGGTAGCCATGGGCTTTGAAGTGGTGGCCACCAAGGGCACGGCTTCTTCCATCAACGCCGCCGGTGTGAAGTGTGGTGTGGTCAACAAGGTCACCGAAGGCCGCCCGCACATTGTGGACATGATCAAGAACAACGAAATCGCCATGGTCATCAACACCGTGGAAGAGCGCCGCAATGCGATTGTGGATTCGCGCCACATCCGCACCTCGGCCCTGTTGGCCCGGGTCACGACCTACACCACCATTGCCGGCGCCGAAGCCGCTGTGGAGGGCATGAAGTACCTGGACAATCTGAGCGTGATCTCGGTGCAGGAAATGCACGCACAGCTGGCGGCCTAAGTCGCTATCATTCGCCCTTCATTTTCTAAGACAAGCATGGCAACCATTCCCATTACCAAACGCGGCGCTGAAATCCTCAAGGCCGAGTTGCACAAGCTCAAGACGGTGGAGCGCCCCTGGGTGATCAACGCCATTTCCGAAGCGCGGGCCCAGGGTGACTTGAGCGAAAACGCCGAGTACGAAGCCGCCAAGGACCGCCAGGGCTTTGTCGAAGGCCGCATCCAGGAAGTCGAAGGCAAGCTCTCGGTGGCCCAGATCATTGACCCGGCTGAGCTTGACGCCGGTGGCCGGGTGGTGTTTGGCTCCACCGTGGAGCTGGAGGAAGAAGAATCCGGTGAGCGCGTGCGCTACCAAATTGTGGGTGAAGACGAGGCTGACTTGAAGCTGGGGCTGGTCAACATCAGCTCACCGATTGCGCGCGCCCTGATTGGCAAGGAAGAGGGCGAGACCGCTGTGGTGCAAGCGCCCGGTGGCCTGAAGTCCTACGAAATCGTCGCGGTGCACTACATCTGATGGGTGTGCCAAACGCCCTGCGCAGTCTGCCCCTGTGGTTGGCGGCAGCTTGGGCCATGAGCCTTACCACGCTGGGCTTTTTCGTCGTTCCCATGCTGTTTGCCAATTTGCCATCTCCCGCAATTGCCGGCGGCATGGCGGCCAAGCTGTTCGCGGTGCAGACCGGTGTTTCAGTCGTCTGCGCTTTGGTTCTGCTGATGACGTTCCGCTCGGAAAAACTGGCGCCAATGGCCACAGTCATTCCATCCTGCACCATGCTGGCGCTGGCGGGTGCCTTGCTGGCACTGTTGGTGGAGTTCGGCGTGTCTCCGCACATAGTGGCGCGGGACAACCTGGCACTGTGGCATGGCCTGGGCAGTGCCATGTACCTGGCACAGTGGGTTTGTGCGCTCCTGGTATTCGGCAAACTGGCGAATGCCGCGCTCGCACCTTTGGCAGGCAGCGCAGTTCAGAAGGCCTGACCGTGCGAGACGGTCAGGTGACGCTCAGATCGCGGTCTAGAGCAACGCTCAGGTCTGGCTGCGTTTTTTGATGCTGACCAGGTTTTTGGGTTTGGCGCGGCGCACGTTGCCGCCGGCGGTCAGACGCTGGTTACCCAGCACGCGCAGGGTTTTGACTTCGGGGCGCTGACCGGCGCGCTTGCTGTACTTCAGGACCTTGAAGTCGCGCGGGCCGGCCATGCGGTCTTCGTCAACGGGGCGCTCTTTTTCCGCCTTCTCGGGCTGCGGGCGCCACAGCACCAGCAGCTTGCCGATGTGCTGGATGGGCGCAGCGCTCAGGTCGTTGCTGAGCTGCTGAAACATGGTTTCGCGGGCGGCACGGTCGTCCGAGAACACGCGGACCTTGATCAGGCCATGGGCGTTCAGAGCCAGGTCGATTTCCTTGATGACGTTGGCAGTCAGGCCATCGCCGCCGACCAGGACAACGGGATCAAGATGGTGGGCCTCGGCGCGGTGAACCTTGCGCTGGGCGGGAGTCAGTTGAATTTGGGACATGTAGGTATTATCCCCTGCGTACGGAAACACTATGAAAACTAAAACAAATAGCAAAAAGGTCAACAAAGCCTGGTTGCATGACCACATCAACGATCCCTACGTCAAACTGGCGGCGCGGGAGGGCTACCGTGCACGCGCAGCCTACAAGCTCAAGGAAATTGACGAGACCTTGCACCTGATCAAACCGGGCCAGTTGGTGGTGGACCTGGGCTCCACCCCGGGTGCCTGGAGCCAGTACCTGCGCCGGCGCATGTCGCCCGACGGTGCGGCGGTGGGGGCGCTCAACGGCACCATCATTGCGCTGGACCTGCTGGAAATGGAGCCGATTGAAGGAGTCACCTTCATCCAGGGCGATTTTCGCGAGGCGGACGTACTGCAGCAACTGGAAGTCGCGTTGGCTGGGAAGCAGGCCGATGTCGTGGTCTCGGACATGGCGCCCAATCTTTCCGGCATTGCCTCGGCCGATGCGGCCCGGGTGGAGTACCTGGTCGAGCTGGCCATCGAATTTTCCCAAAACCACATGAAACCCCAGGGCGCGCTGGTGGCCAAGGTCTTTCATGGCGGCAGCTACAACGATGTGGTCAAGCGCTTCAAGGACGCGTTTACCTTGGTCAAGCCCTTCAAGCCCAAGGCCTCGCGCGACCGTTCTTCCGAAACCTTTCTCGTGGGCATGGGCCTGAAGTAACACGGGGTTTGAGTCCAGATCAATTCCATGCGGTAAATGTGGCCGAAAGCTTGAAAATAACGCGCTATTTGACTTGAAACGCCTAAAATGGATACCAAGTAGTCAAGGCCGGAGTCCGTACTGGTTTTGGCCTACATTCTTTTGCGTCCTGTTTGGAGCTTCGTTTGAATAATCAGTGGTTTTCGAAAATTGCAGTTTGGTTGGTGATCGCCCTGGTGCTGTTCACCGTCTTCAAACAGTTTGATGCGCGTGGCACCACCGGCTCGGGCATGATGGGGTACTCCGACTTCCTCGAAGAGGTGCGTAACAAGCACATCAAGAGCGCGGTAATTCAAGAAGGCCAGGGTGGCACTGAAATCGTCGCTGTCACCACCGATGACCGCCGCGTCAAAACCACCGCCACCTACCTGGACCGTGGTCTGGTGGGCGACCTGATTAATAACGGCGTCAAGTTCGACGTCAAGGCCCGCGAAGAAGGCTCCCTGCTCATGACCCTGCTGGTCAGCTGGGGTCCCATGTTGCTCCTGATTGGCGTCTGGATTTACTTCATGCGCCAGATGCAGGGTGGCGGTAAGGGCGGCGCCTTCAGCTTTGGTAAGAGCAAGGCGCGTCTGCTGGACGAGGCCACCAACACCGTCACCTTCGCCGATGTCGCCGGTTGCGACGAGGCCAAGGAAGAAGTCAAGGAAGTCGTGGACTTCCTGAAAGACCCGGCCAAGTTCCAGAAGCTCGGCGGCCGTATTCCGCGCGGCCTGCTGCTAGTCGGCCCTCCGGGAACCGGCAAGACCCTGTTGGCCAAGTCGATTGCAGGCGAAGCCAAGGTGCCTTTCTTCAGCATTTCGGGTTCTGACTTTGTGGAAATGTTTGTCGGCGTCGGTGCTTCCCGCGTACGCGACATGTTCGACAACGCCAAGAAGAACGCACCCTGCATCATCTTCATCGACGAAATCGACGCCGTCGGCCGCCAGCGTGGCGCGGGCCTGGGCGGTGGTAACGACGAACGCGAGCAAACCCTCAACCAGATGCTGGTGGAGATGGACGGCTTTGAGACCAATGTCGGCGTGATCGTGGTTGCTGCCACCAACCGCCCCGACATCCTGGACTCGGCCCTGCTGCGTCCCGGCCGTTTTGACCGCCAGGTCTATGTCACGCTGCCCGATATCCGTGGCCGCGAACAGATTCTGAACGTGCACATGCGCAAGGTTCCCTTGGGCCAAGATGTCAGCCCCGGCGTGATTGCCCGTGGCACACCCGGCATGAGTGGCGCCGACCTGGCCAACCTGTGCAACGAAGCCGCCCTGATGGCCGCACGCCGCAATGCGCGCCTGGTGGAGATGCAGGACTTCGAGCGCGCCAAGGACAAGATCCTCATGGGCCCGGAACGCAAGAGCATGGTCATGCCCGAGGGAGAGCGCCGCAACACGGCCTACCACGAGTCCGGCCACGCCTTGATTGGCAAGATGCTGCCCAAGTGCGACCCGGTACACAAAGTCACCATCATCCCGCGTGGCCGTGCCCTGGGTGTGACCATGAGCCTGCCGGCGCAAGACCGCTACAGCTACGACAGCGAATACATGCTCAACCAGATCAGCATGCTGTTCGGTGGCCGTATTGCCGAAGAGGTGTTCATGAAGCAGATGACCACTGGCGCCAGCAACGACTTCGAGCGCGCCACCCATATCGCTCGCGACATGGTCAC
>JAYVNF010000470.1:0-8958 GCA_043758575.1 Rhodoferax sp. | reverse complement strand
CTTTGGTGGGCTTGACACTTTGGGGCGTGGACTCGCAGCCGGCGTTTTCCGGGTTGTCGGGCCTGGACAGCCGTTGGCTGATCATCGGCCTGTCGCTGGCCGCTGTAGCCGCTGGTTGCGTGGCCTTGAGCTGGGTGCGACCACAGCGCGCCGGCCTGTCGCCACCGCATGTGATGCTGTCTCTGGGCTTTGGCGGCATGTTGCTGGGGCTGCTGTTGGACCTGGGAAATGCCGGCCCGGCGCAGCTGGGCAGCCTGTGTTCGCAGTCCGTCGCTTTGAACACCTGGCAGAGTTTTTTGCTGCATGTAGCCTACCTGCCCGGCATGCATGCGGGCATGTTGCTGGGCGGCCTGCTGGCCATTCCCAGCCTGCGCCTGCTGCGCTCGCACTGCGGGCGCTACCTGTGCTCGCTGCTGCTGCAAAACCTGATGTGCTCGGGCTGGATGCTGCTGGGCATGACGCTGGGCGCAGTGTGGCTGGTGCGCTTGCAACTGGCCGTGGGTGTGGCCTCGCTCACCGCCATGCTGGGTGGCATGTTTGTCGGCATGACCTGGGGCATGGTGCTGAGCGTGGCCCTGTACCGCAGTTATTTTTCCTGGCGCCAACGCCGCAACCACTGAGAAGATGATGGAAAACCTGGATGTTCTGGTGCTGCGCACCTTGCGAAACTGGCGTGCCGACAACAAGCGCGCGCTACTGGCCACTGTGGTGCGCACCTGGGGCTCTTCGCCGCGCCCCATAGGCTCCATCATGGCGTTGTGCGAGGACGCATCGGTGGTGGGCTCGGTGTCGGGCGGCTGCATTGAAGACGACCTTTTCTACCACTACACGCAGAAATACGCGCAGACCTCGGTGGCAACGGAAAGCGTGCCGCGCCTGGTGAAGTACGGAATCAGTGCCGACGAGGCGCACCGCTTCGGCCTGCCTTGCGGCGGCACGCTGGAGTTGTTGCTGGAGTTCGATCCGGAGGTGGATGCGCTCAACAACTTGCTGCAGCTCTTGGACCAGGGCCAGCTGGTCGAGCGCACCGTGCAGCTGGCCACCGGTCAGGCCACGTTGCAGGTCTGCACACAAGCTGCGGGACTGGCGCTCACGCAGTTGGCACTGCGCAATGTCTTCGGGCCAGGTTACCGCATGCTCATCATTGGCGCCGGGCAGATGAGCGAGTACCTGGCCACCATGGGGCAGTTCAATGGCTTTGCCGTGACCGTGTGCGACCCGCGCGAAGAGTACCGGGGCAACTGGGCGGTGCCAGGCGTGCATGTGTCGCACGACATGCCGGACGACTTGCTGCTGCAGTTCAAGCCCGACCGCCGCACGGCCGTAGTGGCCCTGACGCATGACCCCAAGCTGGACGATTTGGCCCTCTTGGAGGCGCTGCACAGCGAGGCCTTTTATATCGGCGCGATTGGCTCGCGCCGCAACAACCTGGCCCGCCAACGCCGCATGCTGGAGCACTTTGACGAGACGCTGGAGTCGCTGCAGCGCCTGCGCGGCCCCATTGGCATTTACATCGGCAGCAAGACGCCGCCGGAAATTGCGGTGAGCATCATGGCCGAGGTGCTGGCGGTGAAGAACGGCGTCGCCCTGCCGCGTGACATCCAGGTCGGCCCAGCCAAGGATGAGCTGGCCGTGCTGGCCAACGACGAGGCCGAGCTGTCCTGCCTTACTCCGGCTCTATCCCCGCTTGCTTGATGATCTTGCCCCAGCGCTCCAGCTCGGAGAGCTGAAAGCGGCCCAGTTCCTCGGGTGAGGTCACCGCCACTTCCATGCCATTCTGTTCGGCAAAGTTGCGCAGCGGCTCGGCCGCCATGCCCTTGCGCGCCAGCTCGTTCAGGCGGGCAATCAAGGCCGGGGGGGTGCCGGCTGGCGCATACAGCGCGTTCCAGTGATTCGCCTCGTAACCTGGCAAACCGGCTTCTGAAATCGTCGGCACATTGGGCACCAGGGGCGAACGCTTGGGGCTGCTCACACCCAGGGCACGCAGCTTGCCGGCTTTGACCTGGGGCAGGCTGGTGGTCAGGTCCACAATCATCAGATCGGTCTGGCCCGAGACCAGGTCCATCACCGCACTGGGGTTGGACTTGTAGGGCACGTAGTTGAGCTTGGTGCCGCTCATGTGCTGGAACAACTCGGAGGCCACGCGGGCCGAGGAGCTGCCCGAGCCGTAGCTGAGCTTGCCCGGATCCTTCTTGGCCAGAGCCACGAATTCGCCCACGGTCTGCGCCTTCACGGCCGGGTTCACCACCATCAGCATATAGCCCTGCACCAGCCGACCCACCGGCGCGAAGTCCTTGATCGGGTCATAGGGCATTTGCTTGAGCAAATGCGGGTTGGCCGCCTGCGTGGTGTTGGTGGTGATGAAGAGCGTGTAGCCGTCCGGCTTGGAGCGCGCCACCGCCTGCGCCGCAATGCCACCGAAAGCGCCGGCGCGGTTGTCCACCAGGACAGGCTGGCCCGTCTCCTTGGTGATCTCGGCCCCCAGAGCGCGGGCCAGGCCATCGGTGGTGCTGCCCGGCGATGAGCCAATGATGATGGTGATGGGCCGGCTCGGATAGCTCTGCGCCAGGGCCGCGCAAGCGGCAAGGGTCAACACGGCCGTGGCCGCAAGGGTTTTGATTGTCATGCTGTCTCCTGTTTGTAATTTAGGTGGTCAAACTTTGCTCGGGCCGCTGGCCAGCCAAGGCCGTTGCCAGGCTCTGCAGCACCATCTCGCCCATGGCGGTGCGGGTCTCCCAGGTGGCGCTGGCACGGTGGGCCTGCAGCACCACGTTGGCGTGGTTCATAAGCTCCTGCGGTACGTGGGGCTCGTCCACAAACACGTCCAGCCCGGCGCCGGAAATGCGGCCTTCCGCTACGGCGGCGACCAGATCGGCCTCGTTCACCAGGCGCCCGCGCGCGATGTTGACCAGAAAGCCGCGCGGCCCCAGGGCCTCCAGCA
The DNA here is from genome assembly GCA_043758575.1 of Rhodoferax sp. Lineage (GTDB taxonomy): Bacteria > Pseudomonadota > Gammaproteobacteria > Burkholderiales > Burkholderiaceae_C > Allorhodoferax. The sequence continues at coordinate 6,017 of JAYVNF010000470.1, read as the reverse complement.
CAGCCGCATTGACGATGCCCTCGGCCTTGTCGGCGGCCGCGGCCAGAATGAGTGCATCGCTGTGCCCGGCCAACTCCACCAGATCGGCAACAAAGTCGTAAGCCACATCCGGCATGGCGCGCAAATCGGTGTAGCGCACAGTGCAGCCAAAGGCCGAGGCACGTGTGGCGATGGCCCGCCCTACCCGGCCCATGCCAACAATACCCACACGCATGCCACTGAAGCGGCGCGCCAGCGGGATTGCGCTAGGTTGCGGGTGCAGCGGCCACTGCCCGTCTTGCACAAAGCGGTGGCCGCTGCAAATGCCGCGGCAGCTGGCAATCAACAAACCAATGGCCAGATCGGCCACATCTTCGGTGAGCGCGCCAAAGGTACCGGTGACGTGGATGCCACGCGAGCGCGCGTAGTCCAGGTCCACCGCGTCGGTGCCGACACCGTTGACGGCTACGACCTGGAGGTTCGGCAGTTGCGCCATCACAGCTTCTTTGACGCCCGCGTGGCCGCCGGTGACGATGCCGTGGATGCGCGCGCCGTGCTCTTTGAGGTAGGCCTCTTTGTCGGACTGCTCGAACAGGCGGTGCACTTTGTAGAGCGCGTTGAGTTGTTCATTGACGGAGGGGATCAGGATGGGGCTGATTTGCAGGATTTCGTGTTGCATAGGGGGTGCTTCTTATAAGGGTTTAACCACGGCCCACAAAGGGCATGTTGCTGGCCATGACTGTCATGTTCAGCACATTGGCCGACAGCGGCAGCCCCGCCACATAGCGCACCGCATCGGCCACATGCTGCACATCCAGCATGGGCTCGGGCGCGATGCGGCCATCGGCCTGGCGTACACCTTGGGTCATGCGCACCGACAGCTCGGTGAGGGCATTGCCGATGTCGATCTGGCCGCAGACGATGTTGTATTCGCGCCCGTCCAGCGCAATGGTTTTGGTAATGCCCAGCACCGCATGCTTGCTGGCTGTATAGGGGCAGGTCATGGGGCGCGGCGCGTGCGCCGAGATGGAGCCGTTGTTCAGAATGCGCCCGCCCTGGGGAACCTGCTTTTTCATCAGCCCAAAAGCGGCGCGCGCACACAGGTAGACGCCGGTGACGTTGGTGTCTATGACGTTTTTCCAGTTCTCAAAGGGCAGCTCTTCCATGCTGACCGCAGGCGCGTTGACACCGGCGTTGTTGAACAGCAGGTCCAGGCGGCCATAGGTCCTCTCGATGGTGGCGAACAGCGCGGCCACGCTGTCGGGGTCGCGCACATCGGTGGCCACGGCCAGGGCTTTCTGCCCTGCGGCGGTGGCCTGGGCCACCAGTGCCGCCAGCGGCTCCAGGCGGCGCCCGGCCAGCACCACGGTAAAGCCGTCCTGCAACAGCGCCAGTGCGGTGGCCCGGCCTATGCCGCTGCCGGCGCCGGTGACCAATGCGATTTTGGAAGTAGAGGTGGAAGACATCAGAGGCAAACCTTGTTAGTGAAGTGAAGGCAGGGGTGGAGGTTAAAAGCAGCCGCGCTCACAGCGCTTGCTGCTGCCGGCGAAACTGCCCCGGCGGCATGCCGTAGGCCTTGCGAAAGCAGCGCGAAAAATAGGCCTCGTCGCTGAAGCCACAGGCCCAGGCGATTTGCAGCAGGGACTCGTCGCCATGCATCAGGTGCACCCGCGCCATGCGCATGCGCCGGCCCGATACGAGCTCGGAAAATGTGCTGCCGGTTTCCTTGCGCAGCAAATGCGTGAGGTAGTTGGGCGAGAGAAAAGCGGCGGCGGCCGCATCGCTGAGCGTCAGGGCCGGGTTGGCAATCTGCGCGCGTATATAGGTTTTGACGCGCCCCACTGCGGCACGCTGGCCGCGCTGCAAGGCCCTGTCTTGCTCCAACTTGGCCATCTCGTGCGCATACAGATTGCAGACCTGGCCCAGCAGCTGCAGCAACAGCCCGCGCAGCAGCGTGGCCGTGCCCAGTGCGCGGGCCTGGTCATGCACGCGCATGCTGGCAAGGAGCATCTGCACCGCTTCAAACTGCGCGTCGTCCAGGATGAAATCCATGTGCTCCTGGTAGAGAAAAGGCAGCAGCTCGGGCGCATCTGTGGCCGGCAGCTCTTCCAGGTCCAGTGGGTCGCAGTGCAGGCCGCGCAAAAAAAATTCCGGCGTGAAATTGATCAGCACAAAGTTGCCGCCCGGCGGGTGCGCAATCCAGTGCAAGCGGTGCGGCAGGACAAAGGCCATGGCATTGCGCGGAAAGGGCCGCACCGCACCGCCTATGTGCTGCACGGTGTCGCCGCCCAGGTTGATCTGGATCTGAAAGTATTCGTGGCGGTGCGGCACCTGCGTGGCCAGGTGGTCCTGCTTGTCGCGGATATAAAAATCCGTATGCTGGCCGCGCTGCTGCATGCCCAGTGTGGGAACCAATGCGAGTTTGGCCATGGTGTTTTGGGTATTTGGCTAGCGCGCCGCGATGGTGATGCTGAAGCTCTGGATGCCGTCTATGCCGGCGCTCAGCACATCGCCTGGCAGCAGCGCGCCCACACCTTCGGGTGTGCCGGTGAAAATCAGATCGCCGGCCTTGAGCGTGAGCGAACGCGACAAGTTGCTGATCAGCTCGGGCACTGTCCATATCTGCTCGGCCAAATCGGAGCGCTGGCGCGCTTGTCCATTGACCGAGAGCCAGATGGCGCCGCTGCTTGGATGGCCGATCACGCTGGCGGGCATGAGGGCGCTCACCGGCGCCGAGGCATCAAAGGCCTTGGCCGCCTCCCAGGGTTGGCCCAGGCGTTTGGCTGCTGCTTGCAGGTCGCGCCGCGTCATGTCCAGCCCGGCGCCGTAGCCCCAGACGTGCTCCAGCGCTGCATCTGCCGGTATGTCTGCGCCGCCTTTTCCAATCGCCACTACCAGTTCGATCTCGTGGCAGAAGTCATCGGTGGAGCGGGGATAGGCGATGCTGCCAGCCGCGTTCACCACCGCATCGGCAGGCTTCATGAAGAAGGCCGGAAACACCGGTGTCCCCTGCCCTTTGACGCTGTCGGACCACCAGTAGTTGCGGCCTATGCAGAACACGCGGTTCACCGGGAAGCGCTGCGTTGTGCCCACGATGGGGAGCGAGGTTATCTCAGCGGCGGGGAACACATGGGTGGTCATGTTTTTGGAATGGTTTGCGTTGTAGTCGGTTGGCTGGGCAAGTCTAGGTAGGGCGGTGGTGTGGCGCTTGGAATAAGTTACGCGGGCTATGCAGGAAACAACGCAGATTCATGGGGTCATGGGTTCATTTCTGTCGCAGGTTTGTGGGGGCCGACGAGAGTTGGGGTAGATGGTTCCGTTCGTGTCCCCCGCCCTTCGGGCTCCTCCTTTACCTCACTGCACCATCCACCCCAGCTCTCCTCGGCAGCCGGCACTGTTGGCGCGCGATGACCTGTTGAATTGAATACCGCTGCGCGCCAACAACGCCTCTGGCCTCAGGACGATGTGGCACTCAGTGGAGTGAGGTAAAGGAGGAGGCCGTAAGGCCGGGGGACACGAACGGAACTGAGTGCCACGTCGGCCTGAGGCCCGCAATGACAGAGCCCCGAAGTGACTTATCTCTGAAGTGACTTGGAAATTAATCCAGCCGCACATCCCCGAGCTTCACCACCTTCGCCCACCGCGCCCGTTCCCGCTCAAACATCTGGTTCTGCTCCACCGGCGTCATGGTCACCACCTCGGCACCTTGGGCCGTCAGGCGAGCGCGCACCTCCGGGCTGCGAATCACCTTGATCAACTCCTGATTCAAGCGCTGCACGATGGCCATAGGTGTGCCAGCAGGTGCAACCACGCCCTGCCAGGTGCCGGACTCAAACCCCGGCACGCCCTGCTCTGCCAACGTGGGCATTTGCAGGGCCAGGGGCATGCGCGTGGCCTTGGAAATGCCTATGACCTTGAGCTTGCCGCTTTGCACATGCGGCAAGGTGGCCAGCATGCCGTTCATCACCACCTGGGTCTGGCCGGCCATGGTGTCGGCCACGGCCTGGATGCCGCCCTTGTAGGGGATGTAATTCCACTTCGCGCCGGTGGCCAACGCCAGAGCGACGCCAGCCAGGTGCGGCGCGCTGCCCATGGCCGTCACCGCAAAATTGATGTCACTCTTCTTGGAAAGGGCCACCAGCTCCTGCAGGTTGTTGGCCGGCACCGAAGGATGCACCACCAGCATGTGCGGCGAGTAGGCCAGCATGGTCACGCCCTGCAAATCCTTGGACGGATCAAAGGACAGCTTGGTGTAGACCGAAGGGCTGATGGCCAGTGCACCCACGTCGCACAGCATGACGGTGTAGCCGTCGGGTGCGGCCTTGGCGACGATGTCGGCGCCGATGTTGCCGTTCGCACCGGCCCGGTTGTCTATGAGCACCGGCTGCTTCAGGGCCTCAGACAGCTGCTGGCTGATCAGGCGGGCAATGATGTCGGAGGAGCCGCCCGGGGGATAGGGCACGACGATGCGCAATGGCTTGTTGGGCCAGGCCTGGGCATGGACCAGCGTGGGTGCAGCCAGGCTGGCAGCGGCGAGTACGGCCCCCAGCAATGCGGCCCTTTTGGAAGTGGAGTGGGTGTGCATGGGTCTCGCTATTCTTCAACCAACAACGCATCGGCCAGCGAGCGCGACTTGCCCGGCTTGCGAATGAACGACACGATTTGCCAGACGATGAATACTGCTATCAGGCCCAGCAAGGTGCCGCTAATGGGGCGGGTCAGGAAGCTGGTGAAGTCGCCCCGGCTGATCAGCAGCTGGCGGCGGAAATACTCTTCCAGCATGGGGCCCAGAATAAAGCCCAGCATCAAGGGGGCAGCGTCCAGCCCCAGGCGCATGAACAGGTAGCCAACAAAGCCAAAAGCGGCCGTGATGTAAATGTCGTCCAGGTTGTTGTTGATGCTGAAAGTGCCTATGCAGCAGAAGAACAGGATGGAAGGAAACAGCACGGCAAACGGAATCTTGAAGACCGAGAGCCAGTAGCGCACCATGGGCACATTGAGCACCACCAGAAAGCAGTTGCCAATCCACATACTGGCCACCAGGCCCCAGAACAAATCGGGGTGCTGGGCAATCATGTTGGGGCCGGGCTGTATGCCCTTGACGATGAAGGCCGCCATCATCAGCGCCATCACCGCATTCTCAGGAATACCAATGGCCATGAGCGGGATGAAGCTGGTGCGCGCTGCCGCTTCATCGGCCGCAGCCTGACCGGCCACTCCTTCGATGGCGCCCTGGCCGATCTCGTGTTTGTACTTGCTGAAGCGCTTGTCCACGGCGTAGGCGGCAAACTGTGCAATCGTCGGGCCGCCACCGGGCAAGAGGCCCAGGGCCGAGCCGATGACGCTGCCGCGCAGGGCGCTGGGGATGATGCGCTTGAACTCGGGCCAGGTCGGGATCAGGTTGATCTTGCCGCTGAACGGCGTGTGGTTCATGCCGCTGTCCAGGTTCTTCACGATCTCGGCAATGCCAAAGCAGCCCAGGGCCACGCTGATCAGGCCAATGCCGTCCGACAAGAAGGGCAGGCCCATGGTGAAGCGCTCCACGCCGCTGTTCACATCGGTGCCCACCTGACCCAGGAGCACACCGACCAGTGTCATGGACAGGCCGTTGATCATGCTGCCGGTGGTGACAAAGCTGACACACACAAAGCCCAGGAGCATGAGCGCGCAGTAGTCGGCCGGGCCGAACAGCAAAGCCACTTCGCCCAGGGTGGGCGCCAGCGTGGCCAGCACCACGATGGCCACGGTGCCGCCTATGAAGCTGGAGATGCCGGCCGTGAACAGGGCCAGGCCGGTCTTGCCCTTGAGCGTCATCTGGTAGCCGTCTATGCAGGCCACGATGCTGCTGGCATGCGGAATCTTCATGGTGATGGCACTGACACTGTCGCCGTACTGGGCGCCGTAGTAAATGCCGGCCAGCATGATGAGCGCGCCCTCGGTGGGGATGGAATAGGTCAGCGGCAGCAGCAAGCTGATGGTGGACAGCGGGCCCAGGCCAGGCAGCAGCCCGACCAGCGTGCCCACCATGCAACCAATGG
>JAYVNF010000469.1:0-8967 GCA_043758575.1 Rhodoferax sp. | reverse complement strand
GCAAGCATGTGCTGTGCGAGAAGCCGGTGGCCCTCACGGCCAAAGAGGCCGAGCAGCTGCGCGAGGTAGCGGACAAAGTGCACATCATGGAAGCCTTCATGGTGCGCTTCCATCCGCAGTGGCTCTCGGTGCGCGAGCGCGTGCGCTCGGGCGAGCTGGGCGAGCTGGGCGAGGTGCGCTCCATCCACACCTACTTCTCCTACTTCAACAACGACGCCGGCAACATCCGCAACATGGCCGATATCGGTGGTGGCGCCCTCTATGACATTGGCTGCTACCCCATCGTCACCGCACGCTTTCTGTTCGATGCCGAGCCAGAGCGGGTGATCGCCCTGGTGGACCGCGACCCGCAGTTCCAGACCGACCGCATGGTCAGCGCGCTGATGGACTTCGGCCAGGGCCGCCGCCTGGACTTCACCGTCTCTACCCAGAGCGTGCCCTACCAGCGGGTGCAGATTTGCGGTACCAAAAAGCGCATCGAAATCCAGATTCCGTTCAACGCCCCACTGGGTGGCAGCACCCAGGTGTTGACCGATGAGGGCAAGCAGCTCGATGGCAGCGCCGTACAAACCGAGACGATTGCCCCCTGCGATATGTACACCCTGGAAATCGATGCCTTCTCGCAAGCGGTGCGCGGCGCCATTCCCTTGCCCTATGGCGTGGAGGATGCGATTTTGAACATGCGCGTGATCGATGCGCTGTTCGCATCTGAAAAGAGCAACGCCTGGGTCACGGTCTAATCCCCACCACTGCACAACACCCGATGCGAAAACCACTCTCCCTTCTGACTGCAGCCGCCTTGGTGCTGCAGTGCGCCGGCATGGGCGCCCGCGCGGCCGACGCGCCCAAGGCCACGCCTACTTCTGCCCCCGCCACCCCCCACTTCATCGAAGAAACCGACACCGCCGGCCTGCAAAGCCGCTTTGAAGGTCAGGACGAGTTCATGGTCGGCGGCGGTGTGGCCGTGTTTGATTGCGATGGCGATGGCTTGCCCGAGGTCTATGTCACAGGCGGCGTCAACAAGGCCAAGTTCTACCGCAACCAGAGCACGCGCGGCGGCCCGATCAAACTCAAGGAAGAGCGCAGCGGCCTGGAGCTGACCAATGCCACCGGCGCCTATCCGATCGACATCGACGGCGATGGCAATATGGACCTGGTGGTGCTGCGTGTTGGTGAAATCGAAGTCTTCCGCGGCCTGGGTGCCTGCAAGTTCGAGCGCGCCAACGAGAAGTGGAACATCCCCCACAGCAACGACTGGCACACCGCGTTTTCCGCCACCTGGGAGAAGGGCCAGACCATGCCCACGCTGGCCATAGGCAGCTACTACGACCGTAGCCGCCCGGACTTCCCCTGGGGCACTTGCACGCCGGGCCTGCTGCTGCGCCCGGATGCCAGTGGCAAACAATATGCTGCGCCGCAATTGCTGACACCGAGCTACTGCGCCCTGTCCATGCTGTTCTCCGACTGGAACCGCTCGGGCGAAGCGTCCTTGCGCATTGCCAATGACCGCGAGTACTACAAGGACGGTCAGGAGCAGCTCTGGAAAGTCGCACCCGGCCAGCCAGCCAGGCAGTTCACCGAGGCCGATGGCTGGAAGCGCCTGCAGGTCTGGGGCATGGGCATAGCCAGCCACGACATCGATGGTGACGGCTACCCCGCAGTCTTCATCACCAGCATGGCCGACAACAAGTTCCAGAAATTGGAGCACGCCGAGCAGGCCGCCAACGCCGCCGCAAGCCCAGCCCGCCCGGTCTATACCGACCAGGCCTTCAAGCGCGGCATCACCGCGCACCGCCCCTATGTGGGTGGGGACATCCACCCCAGCACGGCCTGGCACGCGCAGTTTGCCGACGTCAACAACGACGGCTTCAGCGACCTGTTCATCGTCAAGGGCAATGTCTCCAGCATGCCGGACTTCGCCATCCTGGACCCCAACAACCTGTTGCTGGGCCAGGCCGACGGCCACTTCAGCGAAGTGGGCCAGCAGGCCGGCGTGGCCAGCTACCGGCGCGGGCGCGGCGGCATGCTGGCCGACCTGAATGGCGACGGCCTCTTGGACATGATTGTGGTGAACCGCCAGGACAAGGCGCAGCTGTGGCGCAATGTGGGCGCCGGCACTGCCACCCAGCCTGCGGCCATGGGCCATTGGCTGCAGCTGCGCTTACGCGAAGCCGGCGGCAACCGCGATGCCGTGGGCGCCTGGGTCGAGGTGGACCTGGGCGGACGCGTCATCCGCGAAGAACTCACCGTGGGCGGTGGCCACGCCAGCGGGCACCTGGGCTGGATGCACTTCGGCTTGGGCGACAGCAAAGACGTCAAAGTGCGGGTGCAGTGGCCGCATGGAGAGTGGAGCGACTGGTCTGCTGTAGCCGGCGATGCGTTTTATATAGTCAACCGTGAGACCGGCGTGACTGCCTGGAAAGCACCATGAACCACAGCCTTACCCTCAGCAGGACCAGCAGCGTGAAGCTGTGGGTTCTGAAACTATCGGCCGTGGCCGTGGCCGCCTTGCTGCTCAGCCCGAGCAGCCGCGCCCAGACCAGCCCGGGCACCAGCGCCACTACCGGCGCAGCGATCAGCGCCAGCGCCAAACCGGCCTCGGCCTACAGCGCCGGCGTGGCCTCCGACTGGTTCGCCCTGGCCTTGCAACTGATCCAGCAAACCCCCGGCTTCAGCCCGCCGGTGGCCGCGCGCGCCCTGGGCTATATGGGCCTGGCGCTGTACGAATCGGTAGAGCCCGGCATGCCTGGCTACCAGAGTCTGGCCGGCCAGCTCAATGAGCTCAGCTCGCTGCCCTGGGCCCAGCCGGATGAACCGCTGCACTGGCCTACGGTAGCCAATGCGTCGCTGGCCACCATGACCCGCATGATGTTCAGCAACGCGACACCCGAGAACAAGGCCCGCATCGATTTGCTGGAGCGCAGCCTGCCGCTCAAATACACGCAGGACTTTGACCCCAACAGCATCACCGCCGACATCAGCAACCGCTCGGAGACCTTTGGCAAGCTCATGGCCATGGCCATCATGACGTGGGCCCGCACCGATGGCGGCCACGAAGCCTGGGGCCCGGTGCGCCGCACCCGTGCCATCTTTGTGCCGCCCAGCGGCAGTGGCAAATGGTCGGCCACACCACCGGCCTTTGCCGCGCCCCTGCTGCCCTACTGGGGTGAGAACCGGCCCTTTGTCATCAAGAAGGCCGCCGACTGCCCGGCGCCACCGCCCCCGGTGTACTCCGAAGAAGTGGGCTCGGCCTTCTACAAGGAAGGCATGGAGGTCTACCAGATCAGCACCGCCGCCACGCAGGAGCAGCGCCAGTTCGCCCTGTACTGGGCCGATGACGCGGGCAAGACGCCCACGCCCGCCGGCCACTGGGTCTACATCACCAACGACTTGTTGAAGGCCCGCAAGGACAGCCTGGCCACGGCCGCAGAAACCTTTGCGCGCCTGAACCTGGCCATGTCGGATGCGTTTGTGGCGGCCTGGTACACCAAGTACCAGCTCAACGTGATACGCCCGGTGACCTACGGCCAGCTGGTGATTGACAGCAACTGGGTGCCCACGCTGATCGTCACGCCGCCGTTCCCGGACTACCCCTCTGGCCACTCGGTGCAGTCGGCCGCTGCGGCTCTGGTGTTGGAAAAAGCCTTTGGTGCCAACACGCCGTTTACCGACAACACCCACAACGACAGAGGCTGGGGCCCGCGCAGCTTCAAGAGCTTCAAGGTCGCCGCTGACGAGGCTGCGGTATCACGCCTGTATGCCGGTATCCACTACCGCTTCTCGATAGAGGGCGGCAAGCCGCAGGGGCAGTGTGCGGCCAAGGCGGTGCTGGCCTTGAAGTTCAAACCGTGAGCAAGCACCACTGCGCATAGGCCATGGGCGCCACGCGCGCCCTGCTCATGCTATTGAAACCGCCACTCCACGTGCAGCGTGAGGGTTTCTTGCGTCTGCAAGACCTTCAGCCCTTGCTGGGCCGGCGCATGGAAAGCGTCAATGGCGTGGGTCACTGGCTCGAAGCAAAAGCCCGGCCCGCTCTCGGGACGGTAGAGCAGGCAAAAGCCGTCGCGGGTTCCCCGCGCCTGGACTTCGGGCACCCGCATGGTCAAGGCCAGGGGGCGCTCGGGCCAGACGATGCTGCCCGTGCCCGACCAGCCGGTGTAGGCGTTGTCAATGAAGGAGCCGCGCGCCGGTATGCCGCTGCGCAGGCACCAGCTGTCGGGGAAGTCACTGGTGTGCGTGGTGGGCAAGGGGTCGGCGCCGCTGAGCCAGACGCCGCCGACATCGGCCTGCAGATAAGCCTGCGGCGTACGCACAAAGCAGGGGTGCTGGCCCAGGCCGTAGGGCAAGGGCAGGGCGCCGGTGTGGGTGACGCTGAGGGTTTGGTCCATGCCATCGTCGCGCAGCACAAAGCGCTGCGTTGCCAGGTATTGGTAGGGGTCGCCTTGGAAGCAGTCCGACTTCAATACCATCTCCACCGCATCGGAAGAGGTTTGCTTGAGCTGCCAGCCTTGCAGCCAACCATCGCCATGGATGGGGTAGGGCTCGCCCACGCGGTTGGGGGCTATGGGGTGAAAGATGTTGTCGTGCGTGAAGCCACCCGCACTGATGCGGTTGGACCAGGGCACCAGGGGGAAGGAGGCCATGCTGTACAGGTCGGGCGCCGCCTCATCCCAGGGCCGCCACAGGTCAAACGGACCTTGCGGGCGGTTGACCTTCCAGGCCGCCACGCTGCCGCCCAGCGTGGGCACCAGGCCCAGGCTCTGGTTGGCGTGGTGCAGCCAAAAAATGGGGTGGGGTTTATTGCGCATGGCGTCGTCCATCAAATACCCGTTGCAGCAGGCAGAACAGAAAGAGCAGGGCGCCAATCACAATGCGGGTCCACCAGGAGCTCAGGGAGCCGTCAAAGATGATGAGCGACTGGATCATGCCCAGCGTCAGCACGCCAAACAGCGTGCCCAGGACATAGCCCACGCCGCCGCTCAGCAAAGTGCCGCCAATCACCACGGCGGCGATCGCGTCCAGCTCCATGCCCACCGCATGCAAGCCGTAGCCCGAGAGCATGTAGAAGGTATAGACCATGCCACCCAAGGCGGCGCACAGGCCGCTCAGCGCATAGACCAGCACCGTGGTGCGCGCTACCGGCAGGCCCATCAACACGGCGGAGTGTTCGTTGCCACCCATGGCGTAGACCGTGCGCCCGAACTCGGTGGCGTGTGCCACATACATGCCCACACCCAGCAGCAGCAAGGCCAGGATGGCGCTCAGCGAAAGCGCGGCCCCTTCGCCCCACAGCGGCACGCGCATTTGCGCCAGCGCCGTGTAGGTCTCGTCGGTGATGCTGATGGAGTCGATGCTGATCAGGTAGCACAGGCCGCGCGCCAGGAACATGCCGGCCAGCGTGACGATAAAGGCCTGCAGGCGAAAGCGCTGTATCAACCAGCCCATGAAGGCACCCAGGGAGGCCCCCATCAGCAAGACCAGGGGAATGGCCAGCCACAAGCTCCAGTGGCGCTTCTCCACCAGTTCGGCCAGCACCATGGTGCTGAGCGCCACCACCGAGCCCACCGACAGATCAATGCCGCCACTCAAGATCACAAAGGTCATGCCCACCGCCACAATGACCAGAAAGGCGTTGTCAATCAGCAGGTTCAAAAAGGCCTGGGCCGAGAAGAAGCCGGTGTAGGACACCGAGCCGAACAGGGCCATGGCCAGGAACAGCGACACCGTGGCCAGCAGCGGCATGTATTTGGGTGCCAGCTTCATAGCAATTTTCATAGCGAGCCTCCACGCTCGGGCGACGGGCTGGTGTGCGCTCGCACATCGGGTCGCGCATTGGGTCTCACGACCCAGCCGTGCAAGGCGCGGCGGAACTCGGCCGACTGCAGCATCATCACCACAAACACCACCGATGCCTTGACCACCAGGTTGATCTCGGGCGCCACGCCAATCGAATAAATGGTAGAGGTCAGGGTCTGGATGATGAGCGCACCCGCCAGGCTGCCCGCCAGGCTGAAGCGCCCGCCGCTCAGCAGGGTGCCGCCCAGCGTCACCGCCAGAATGGCGTCCAGCTCCATCAGGTTGCCGGCATTGTTGCCATCGGCGCTCTTCACGTTGGAGCTGATGATGAGCCCGGCCACGCCCGCCGTCAGCCCGCAAAAGGCATACACGCAGATGCTGATCAAGCGTTCGCGCACACCGGCCAGGCGCGCCGCTGCCGGGTTGATGCCAATGGCCTGGATAAACAGCCCCAGCGCCGTGCGGCTGACCGCCAGGTACACCAGGCCAAAGACCGCCAGCGCAATGAACAGCGCAAACGGCAGCCCGAACAGATAGCCGCTGCCGAGGTAGAAGTAAGGCGCGTAGTACACCGTGACGATCTGCCCACCGGTCAGCAGCTGCGCAATGCCGCGCCCGGCCACCATCAGAATCAGCGTGGCGATGATGGGCTGCAGGCCCAGCCGCGTCACCAGCAAACCGTTCCACAGCCCGCAGGCCAGCGCCGCCAAGAGGGCGCAGACAATGGCCAGTGGCATGGGGAAGCGGCTCACGTGGGTTGCCACACCGTTGTTGATGACCAGCGTGCCACCAACCATGAGTGCCGCGACCGAGGCACTGATGGCCACCACCGCACCCACCGAGATGTCGATGCCGCGTGTGGCAATCACCAGCGTCATGCCCAGCGCCACCAGCATCAAAGGCGCGGCGCGGTTCAGGATGTCAATCACGCTGCCATACAGATGGCCATCGCGCCATTGCAGCGACCAGAAGCCCGGGTTCAGGCTGGCATTCACCGCCAGAATTAGCACCAGCGTTACCAGCGGCCACAGCAAGGGGTGTGCGCGCAGGCGCTGGACCCAGGCCGGTGTGGGGGCGCCGCTCATGCCTGCCCCGCAATCATGGCGTAGACCGCGTGGTCCGAGCTGCCACCGGGCAGCTCGCCCACTTTTCCGTGCTCACGCAAGACCACAATGCGGTCCGATACCCGCACCACTTCTTCCATTTCAGACGAGATAAAAAGCACCGCCATACCGGCTTGGGCCAGGGACAAAATTTCGTTCATGATTTCCTGCTTTGCAGCCACGTCCACGCCACGCGTGGGTTCATCCAGAATCAGCAGGCAAGGCTGAATCGCCAGCCAGCGCGCCAGCACCGCCTTTTGCTGGTTGCCGCCGGAGAGTTGGCCCATGGGTGTTTCGATGCTGGCGGTCTTGATGCCCAAGGCCGCCACGTAATGGTTGGCCAGCGCGATTTGCTGGGCCTTGGAAATAAAGGGCCACAGGCCCTGGCGGGCCTGCAAGGCCAGCGCAATGTTCTCGCGCACCGACAGCTCGGCGATGATGCCTTCGGCCTTGCGGTCTTCCGGGCACAGGCCCAGGCCCAGGCGTATCGCCTGCGCCGGTGAATCAATACCCACCGGCTCGCCGCGCAGGCGCAGGCTGCCAGCATCCCGGTGCTCCAGCCCAAACAGCAGACGCGCCAGCTCCGTGCGCCCCGAGCCGAGCAGGCCGCCCAGGCCCACCACCTCGCCACGGCGCACCGTCAAATCAAAGGCCTTGAGTTGGCCACGCCGCGCCAGACCTTGCACCACCAAAATCTCCGGGGCCTGCCCGGCGGCCTCAGTCTGTAATGCGCTTGGAGCAGCCGCCAAGCCGGCCACCATGTCGCGCCCGACCATGGCAGAAATCAGTGCGCTGTGGCCGAGCTCGGAGGCCGGATATTCACCCACCATTTCGCCGTTGCGCAAAACCGTGATGCGGTCACACAAGGCATACACCTGGTCCAGAAAATGGGTGACAAACAGAATGGCCAGGCCCTGGTCGCGCAACTTGCGCAAGACCGCAAACAGGCGCTCCACTTCCTCGTCATCCAGGCTGGAAGTCGGCTCATCCAGAATCAGCACCTTGGCCGAAATGCTCAGGCCGCGGGCAATGGCCACCATCTGCTGCACGGCCACCGAATAGCTGCCCAGTGTCTGCTTTACATCGATGGTCAGATTGAGCTGGGCCAGCGCTGCGATGGCATCGGCATGCATGCGCGCCCAGTCAATCGGGCCCCAGTTGCGTCCGCCCTTGCGCGGGTAGCGCCCGGCATATATATTTTCTGCAACCGACAGATTGGCGCAGAGGTTGACCTCCTGGTACACCGTGCTGATGCCCAGGTTTTGCGCCTCTACCGGGGAGGCGGCGCGAATGCTGTGTCCGTCCAGGCGCATCTCGCCGCCGTCGGCGGCATGCACCCCGGTCAGCACCTTGATCAGCGTGGATTTTCCAGCGCCGTTTTGCCCCATCAGCGCATGCACTTCGCCCGCAAACAGGCGCAAGCTCACGCCCTGCAGTGCCCGGTTGCCGCCAAAGTGCTTGTCCACGCCCAGCAGCTCCAGCATCGGCACGGCTTGTGTTTTATCGTTCATGTTTTCTGCAAGAGGTGGGAGGCAAAGCTCAGACCGGCCGCATTCAAAAACACCCACGGCAGCGCCGTGGGTGCATGAGACAGGCAATAACGCGCTAGCCGCTCAGTACTTGCGGCTGGGGAACTCTTTGGAGGCTACTTCCATGGGGAAGATGCCTTCTTGCGTCACGATGCGGCGCGGCAGTGTCTTGCCGGCCACCAGGTCTTTCACGGCAGACATCAGCTGGGGGCCCAGCAGTGGGCTGCATTCCACGGTGACGTCCATCTTGCCGGCAATCATGGCTTCAAACGCACCCTTGACCGCATCCACCGAGATGATGGTGATGTCCTTGGAGGGCTTCAGGCCGGCTTCTTCAATGGCCTGGATGGCGCCAATGGCCATGTCGTCATTGTGTGCGTACAGCACGTTGATTTTCTTACCCTCGGCCTTCAGGAAAGCCTCCATCACTTCCTTGCCCTTGGCGCGGGTGAAGTCACCGGTTTGCGAGCGGATGATCTTGATGCGCGGCTCGGCCTTGATGATTTCTTCAAAGCCCTTCTTGCGGTCAATCGCCGGGC
>JAYVNF010000468.1:0-2892 GCA_043758575.1 Rhodoferax sp. | reverse complement strand
TCTGACTTTCCCGTGGCTGCGCGCGCAAGTCAAGTCCTGGATTTTGCTCGTGGCCTGACCATGCGTGCGCTGATAGGCACGCCGCGCGAGAGGCTTCTCAGGGATGCCGAGGAAGCGGCCGACTTGCTGCTCCTGTCACGGCGTGGAAATGCGGTGGCAGAAAGTTGACGCTGGCTTTCCGGGGCGGTGAGCATTGGCAGTTGCCGAGCCGAGCGACCTCAAACCCGATCAATCGTTTCCCTTTTGGGATGTACGGTAACAACTTGATTTCGAAGTCGAGGCCCCAACCTCCGAGGGAAGTAAATGTGTCAGTGCGCCGTTACGAGCCGGTAAGTGAACATTTACGTGCTATCTCAGTGCGCATTGAATACGGGCCAATCCACACCCGGCGCCGCAAGCGCAATGCAAGCGCCACCTGCATGAACCGGTCGATCTACCCGTCCGCGAGCCGCCCAAAGCCCAACACCGAATCCAGCGCGTCCAGCGTCCTCTGCGTAGCACCCTGGTGCGCCACGCTCCATTGCAGTGCTGCCTGGCGGCTGCGGGCCAGGGCGGCCGCGTCGGCCAGGAGCAGGCTGCCTTGGTGCAGTGCATCGGACAGGTCCAGGCAGCGCAGGGCGGCACCAGCGGCCAGGGCCATCTCGGCGGCCTGGGCGAAGTTGAAGGTGTATGGACCCATCAGCACCGGGCAGGCGCAGGCGGCGGCCTCGATCAGGTTCTGCCCACCCAAGCGAGCAAAGCTGCCGCCCAGCAGGGCCGCATCGGCCAGGCCGTAATAGAGCGCCATTTCACCCAGCGAATCGCCCAGCCAGACATCGGCCGGAGACGGTGCGTTCTGCCAGCTGGTGCGGCGTGACACGCTGAATCCGGCAGCCTGAAACAGGGCCGCCACGGCATCAAAACGCTGCGGATGGCGCGGCACGATCAGCCACTGCACACCGGGCACGAGCGTGGCGCGCAGGGCCTCAATCAGCATCTGCTCTTCGCCCTCGCGCGAACTGGTGAACATCAGCACGGGCTGCGTGCTGGCGGCCCGCCACGTGCTGCCGCGCGCCAGCAGCGTGGCATCGGGCGTGGCATCGAATTTCAGGTTGCCGGTGACGGCCTGCACCGTCGCACCCAGGGTGCGCAGGCGCTGGGCATCGTCCTCGGTCTGGGCCCAGACGGCGGTCAAATCCCGGTAGGCCGGGCGCGACAGCCAGGCCAGGCGCTGCGCCTGCTGCATGGACTTCTGGCTCATGCGGGCATTCACCAAGCACAGGGGAATGGTGGCGGCCTTGCAGGCGGCCACCATATTCGGCCAGACCTCGGTCTCCATCAAGAGGCCGATGCGGGGCCGGAACTGCGCCAGAAAGCGCTGCACCGCGCCCAGCGTGTCCCAGGGCTGCCAGACCTGCACGTCACCGGTTTGCAAGAGCGCCGTGCCCTGCTCCCAACCGGTGCCCGTGCCGTGGGTCAGCAGCAGGCGCATGCCGGGATAGCGCGCACGCAAGCCGGCCACCAGGACCGCAGCCGCCCGGGTCTCGCCCAGCGAGACGGCGTGCAGCCAGATGAAGCGCTGGTCCTGATGCTGGGCGTTGGCGGTGACGGCTGGCCTTGCAGCGGTAGCGCTTGCCGCATTGCGCTCGCCCTGGCCCGCAGCAGGCGCAAAGTCGTAAAAACCGAAACGCTGCTCCACGGCGTGGCCATAGCCAGGCTCGTTCAATGCACGGGCCTGCAGCTTGCGCCGCAAGAGCGGCTGCGCCAGCCACATGGCCGCCGAGTAAAGCCAACGCATCACTGGCACAGCACCGGCGTGGCCAGCGCCTCCCAGGCCTGCCAGACGGCGTCCACTGCCGGTGTGGGCTGGGCATAGACGCAGACCTGGCGCGCGGTGGCCACGCCAGTGCGCCAGGCGGTATCAAAGTTGTAGATCTGCACATGCGGCAGATCCAGGGCCACGGCGATATGGCTGAGGCCACTGTCCACGCCGATGACGCCGGCGCAGTGCGCCATGGTGTCCACCAGCGCGTCCAGTTGCATGGTCGGCCAGACCCAGCTGTCCTGGAGTTGCGACGCAATGGTTTCGCTGACCGCCCTCTCGGCCGCGTTGCCATGCGCCAGGGCCACACAAAAGCCGCTGTGGTTCAGGCGCTGCCCCAGTTCGATCCAATGGGCCAGCGGCCACTCCTTGTCCTGGCGCGAGGTGCCATGCACCAGGGCCACGACGGACTTGCGCGGGGCAAAGGGATTGAGTGCCGCTCCCGGTTGGGTCAGCAGCTGGTGCGGCACCCGCGGCTGCGGTTGGGCCACGGCCAGGCTGCCGGGTCGCAGGCCAAAGTGGGCCTCACCCTGCACGCTGTAACCCAGGGCTGCGGCACACAGCAGGCGGGCACGCTGCACCGCATGCACATGAGGCTCCAAGGGAATGGCCTGGTCGGCCACCCAGCGCGTGGGGAATTCGTAGCTGGAGCCTTCCGTGCCATTGGCCATGGCGTAGCGCAGGCCACCGACGCGGGTCTGCGCCAACCAGCACAGCAGCGCCGATTTGCTGAGCCCTTGCAGGTCGATCACCGCGTCATAGGCCTGGGATTGCAATTCGGCCTTGAAGGCCGACCACTCGCGGCGCGTCTGCGCGGAGAAGTAATTTCTACGCCATTGCCGCAGCGCACAGGGAACAATGCGCTGCACGCTCTCGCAGCGCGCCACCAGGGGCGCAAAGGCGCGCTCCACCACCCAGTCGATCTGGGCCATGGGAAGCGCGCGGCGTATGTCCTGCACGGCGGCCATGGCATGCACCACATCGCCCAGCGAGGACAGCTTGACGATGAGAATGCGCGGCGCCAGGCTCGGCGCGCTACGCGGCGAAGTCGGTACGCCCAGGCTCAATGCGCGCTTTCCTCAAACTTCGCA
>JAYVNF010000467.1:0-2901 GCA_043758575.1 Rhodoferax sp. | reverse complement strand
AAGCCATATTGGGCCAGCACGTTTTGCGCCGGCGCCGACTGCATGAAGGCGACGAATTTTTGCGCGGCATCGGCATGGGTGCTGCTGGTGGTGGGCGCAATCGGGTAGAGCACCGGCTTGGGCGTCGGCACGGTCAACGCAAGCTTGACTTTGTCCGGCATCAGCGCGGCGTCGGTAGCATAGACAAAACCGGCGTCCACCTCGCCGCGCGCCGTGTAGTCCAGCGCCTGGCGGACGCTCTGTGCGCCTATCATTTTGGGCTCGATGGCAGACCACAGGCCGGCTTGTTCCAGCGTGGACCTGGTGTAGCGCCCCACCGGCACACTTGCTGGTAAACCGATCGCGATGCGCTTGTAGCGAGCTTGCGCCAGGTCCGCCAGCGTTTTGGGCACTTGCCCACCGATGGCCGGGACGATGACCACCAGCGCATTGAGCGCGAAATTGCGCCGGTTTGCCGCCTGAATCAGATTCTGGCTTTGTGCCTGGTCCATGGTTTCCTGGTCGGCGCTGGCAAATACGTCGGCTGGGGCACCTTTGGCGATCTGCTGCAACAAGGCGCCCGACGCGCCAAAATTAAACAGGACCCGGGTTCCCGGATTGGCTGTCTCGAAGGTGGGCCCCAGTTCCTGGAACGCATGGGTCAGGCTTGCAGCGGCGGAGACGATCAGGTCGGAAGCGTGAGCTCCGGCGCTGATCAACAAAGCGAGCGAGGCGCCCAGAACTCGAGAAAGTGCGATTTTCATGGTGATTCGTTGGCTTTGAACAAAGCGCTATATATTACATGATACTACGCGCCGTCGTCAGCTGTGCACTTGTGTACTTGGCTCTGAAGGTGAGTCGTTGTATCCCGATTTGTATGGCGAAAATGGGTCGCCCATCCAATAATGCCATTGCTTTCCAGCCCTGTCTCAATTTGAGAATTTCTCCAAGGGCCAGCGGGCTGACTAGGGTTTAACCCGAGGTCCGGACCTGGCGGCACTTCCACAATTTACGGGTCGTAACGGCCCATCTGAAAACAGGAGAACAATTCATGCAAGTGGCACTTAAAGTCAATGGTAAACAGCGAACCCTCGAACTGGCGCCCAACACGCTGCTGGTTCAGGCCCTGCGCGAACACCTCAAGCTGACCGGCACCCATGTCGGTTGCGACACCGCGCAGTGCGGCGCGTGCACTGTCATCCTGAACGGCAACGTGGTCAAGTCCTGCAATGTGCTGGCGGCGCAGGTCGCCGGCGCCGACATCATGACGATCGAAGGCCTGGCCCAGGCCGACGGCACCATGCATCCGATGCAGGCCGCCTTCAAGGATTGCCATGGCCTGCAATGCGGTTTTTGCACCACCGGCATGGTGATGAGTGCGGTCGATCTGTGTCATAAACACCCCAAGGCGTCGGAAGAGGAAATCCGCGACTTGCTGGAAGGCAACATTTGCCGCTGTACCGGTTATCAGAACATCGTGCGCGCTGTGGTCCAGGGCCAAGCCGCCATGGCTGCGGCCTGAGGGGAAGAAAATGGGTGCATCCGATTTCTCCAAGCTCCCGCATATCGGCGAGTCGCTGAAGCGCAAGGAAGACTACCGTTTCCTGACCGGTGCCGGCAATTACACCGACGACATCAACCTGGCCAACCAAACCTATGCGGTTTTTGTGCGCAGCCCGCATGCTCATGCCCTGGTTAACAGCATCGACCTGGACGCCGCCCGCGCCATGCCAGGCGTCGTGGAAATTTTCACCGGCAAGGACATCGAGGGAAAGATGGGCGGTCTGCCGTGCGGGTGGCTGATCAACAACCCCGACGGCACACCGATGAAAGAGCCGATGCATCCGATTCTGGCCATCGGCAAGGTACGTTACGTGGGCGACCATGTCGCCATGGTGATTGCCGAGACGCTGGAGCAAGCCAAAAACGCGGCCGAAGCGGTGGTGGTGGATTACGAGGTTTTGCCCGCCGTGGTGCGTGTGACCGATGCATCCAAGGCAACAGCGCTGCACACCGAAGCACCGGATAACCATTGCTACAAGTGGGCGCTGGGCGACAAGGCGCAGGTGGACGCCACGTTTGCCCAGGCCGCGCATGTCACCAAGCTCGACCTCGTCAATAACCGGCTGATTCCCAACGCCATGGAGCCGCGTGCCGCCATTGGAAGCTACAACCGCGGCACGGATGAATACACCCTCTACGTGTCCAACCAGAATCCGCACGTCGAGCGCTTGTTGATGACGGCTTTCGTGTTGAGCTTGCCCGAACACAAAGTGCGCGTGATTGCACCTGATGTCGGCGGCGGTTTCGGCTCCAAGATTTTTCTGTATGCCGAAGACGTGTGTCTGACCTGGGCGTCAAAACAGGTCAACCGCAATATCAAGTGGACCGCCGAGCGCAGCGAGGCGTTCCTGAGTGATGCCCACGGCCGCGACCATGTCAGCCACGCCGAAATGGCGCTGGACAAGGAGGGCAAGTTCCTCGCCATGCGGGTGCATACGGACGCCAATATGGGCGCTTACCTGTCCACGTTCGCCACGGCGGTGCCAACCATCCTGTACGCCACCTTGCTGGCCGGCCAATACACCACGCCGCAGATCTATGTGGAAGTGGACGCCTGGTTTACCAATACGGCCCCGGTGGACGCCTATCGCGGCGCAGGGCGGCCCGAGGCCACCTATTTGCTGGAGCGCCTGGTGTCGCGTGCCGGCTGGGAAATGGGCCTGGGCCAGGACGAAATCCGCAAGCGCAACTTCATCACCACCTTCCCGTACCAGACGCCGGTGGCGCTGCAATACGACGTGGGTGACTACCCCGCCTGCATGGACAAGGCGCAGGCCCTGGCCGACGTGGCGGGTTATGACGCACGCGTGTCGGCCAGCAAGGCAAAAGGCCTGCTGCGCGGGGTGGGTTACTCCAGCT
>JAYVNF010000466.1:0-2901 GCA_043758575.1 Rhodoferax sp. | reverse complement strand
GTCATACCCTCGGCCACGCGCAGCACGCCGGCCAGGCGCAGCGGGCGCATGCCGTCGGCCAGGGCCTGCTTGCGCAGGGCGTCTATCACCGGCTCCTTGGTGACGCGGGCCTTGAAGGCGTCCGTCACTTCCAGCAGCTCGTACAGACCCATGCGGCCCATGAAGCCGGTCATGCGGCAGTCCACGCAGCCCACCGGTTTGTAGGGCTTGTAGCCGCCGTTGATTTGCCAGGGCTTGACGAGCTCGCCGAGCTTTTCACGCGTGGCCTCGTCATCGCGCACCTTGCATTTGGCGCACAGCGTGCGCACCAGGCGCTGCGCCAGCACGCCCAAGAGCGTGGCATTGATCAGGTAGGACGGAATGCCCAGCTCCAACAGGCGCGTGACGGCCGAGGGCGCATCATTGGTGTGCAAGGTGGAGAACACCAGGTGACCGGTGAGGGCCGCCTGCACCGCCATCTCGGCCGTTTCCAGGTCGCGGATTTCGCCCACCATGATGATGTCCGGGTCCTGGCGCATCAGAGCGCGCAGGCCTTGCGGAAAACCAAAGTCCAGCTGCGCCTGCACCTGGGTCTGGTTGAAGGACGGCTCTATCATTTCAATTGGGTCTTCCACCGTGCTGACGTTCACCTCTTCGGTGGCCACGCGCTTGAGGGTGGAGTACAGCGTGGTGGTCTTGCCCGAGCCGGTCGGGCCGGTCACCAGGATGATGCCGTGCGGGCGTTTCACCAGCGCCTCCCAGCGGGTGGCGTCATGGCTGCTGAAGCCCAGAGCGTCCAGGTCCTTGACGGCGTTATCGGGATCAAAAATCCGCATCACCATCTTCTCGCCAAAGGCGGTGGGCAAGGTGGAGATGCGCATTTCCACCTCATCGCCGCGCGGGTTGCGGGTCTTGATGCGGCCGTCCTGCGGGCGGCGGCGCTCGATCACGTCCATACGGCCCAAGAGCTTGATGCGCGCGCACATGGCATTGAGCACGCCCATGGGCATCTGGTAGACCGGGTGCAGCACGCCGTCAATGCGAAAGCGGATCACACCCTGCTCGCGCCGGGGCTCCAGGTGGATGTCACTGGCGCGCTGGTCAAAGGCGTATTGCCACAGCCAGTCCACCACCTGCACCACGCCCTGGTCATTGGCGTCGAGCTGCTTGTTGCTGCGCCCCAGCTCCACCAGCTGCTCGAAGCTGGCGCCGTTGTTGGCGCCGGACTTGGCAGCGGCCCGCACTGACTTGGCCAGGGAATAAAACTCGGCCGTGTAGCGGTGGATTTCCTGCGGGCTGGCCAGCACCCGGCGCACCGTGCGGCGCGACTGGCGCGCCACTTCGTCCACCCAGTCGGTGACATAGGGCTGGGAGGTGGCCACAGTGATTTCCGCAGGCATCACCGTCACCGGCAAAATCTTGTGGCGCTCGGCATAGGCCGCGCCCATGGAGTCGGCCACCTTGCCCACATCGATTTTCAGCGGGTCTATGCGCAAATAGTCCAGGCCACAGCGCTTGGCCAGCCACTGCGTCAAGAGCTCAATGTCCAGCGGCTTCTGGTCGGCGGCGCGGCGCATGCTGACACTGGCCAGGCGCACCAGCGGGTGCTGCGCACTCTCGGCCATGGAGCAGCGCGCAACCGTGCGCGTGGCCTCTTCCTCGCTGATCACACCATCACGCTGCAGCCACTGCACCAGCTTGTGCCAGTCCAGCGGGCCGGTGTGGCGGGTGGCGATGCCGGTCATGCTTGCACCGGTTTAAAAACCCGCACCCACTTGTCAGCGGGCAGTCCCCATTCATGGCTGATGACTTCGGCGCGCTCGGCCAGCAGCTTGGACGCGGGGCGGGAGGCATTGCGCTGGGCCAGCACCACGGTGTTGCCCTCGCGCGTGGCCTTGAAGGCCCAGATGGCGTCGCGGCCAAAGGCCGCGGCTATTTTGTCCACGCTCTTTTGGAAACTACTGGAGCGGCCAAACAGGTTCACCGTCATGCTGCCCTCTTCGGTCAATGTGGCGCGGCAGTCGGCGTAAAAGTCGGGGCTGTCGAGCACGGGGGCGGCGGCCTCCTCGTCATACAAGTCCACTTGCAACAGGTCCACCGCGCCCAGCCAGCGCGGCTTCTTGATTTCCACGGCGGCATCGGCCAGCACCACCTGCATGCGCGGGTTGTCGGCGGGCAGGTTGAACCAGCCCTTGCAGGCGTGCAGCACCTGCGGATTGAGTTCGATGGCGGTGGTGTTCCTGACGCGCAAGACCTTGTGGCAGAACTTGGTGAGCGACGCGGCCCCCAGACCCAGTTGCAGCGCCTGGCGCTCAGGCATGCTGGCCGGCTCCACGAACAAGAGGCCGGCCATCATGCGCTGGATGTACTCGTGCACCAGCACCAGCGGCGCGTCCACCAGCATGGAGCCCTGTATCCATTCGCTGCCCAGGTGCAGGTGCCGCACCGGGCCCTCTTCGGAAAAATTGACTTCGGGGTGTTGGATTGCTTCTTTGATGGCCATGGGGATTTATACCAGCAAGGCAGGCCGCCCAGCCCGCTCCCCCATACGCAAGCGTGAGCAGGGGTTACAGGAGTGCCGCCAGCTTGGGTAGGGCGGCACCGGTGTTGGCTTGGGCAGCGGCGGCCAGATCGGCCAGCGCCATGCCACGCAGCCCGGCCACCACGGCAGCAATGCGCGGCAATTCGCCCGGCGTGTTGCGGCCCTGGGGCTGGCCGGCAGCGCGTTGCTCGGCGGTGGTGTAGAGCCAATGCGGGGGAATGTCCGGCGCATCGGTCTCCAGCACCAGGGCCGACAGCGGCAGGCTGCTGGCCAGGCGGCGCAGCTGCAGGGCGCGTTCATAGGTCACGGCGCCGCCAAAGCCGAGCTTGAAACCCAGGCTGAGATAGGCCTGGGCCTGCACCGCGCTGCCATTGAACGCA
>JAYVNF010000465.1:0-2904 GCA_043758575.1 Rhodoferax sp. | reverse complement strand
CCTCGGTTTCTGACGTCGTGGCCTTGGGGTCGCGGATGATGGGCACATAGTCCCCATCTTCAATGTCCAAAAGTGCACGCGCCGTTTTCTTGGGCAGGCCGCCGGGCATCTTCTTGTTGATGAAGTGGATCACCTGCTCCTTGATGGGCGCGGTGCCCACGGTGGCCGGTGGCTTGTTGGTCTGCGCGCGGGCGGCCAGGCGCAGCACCTGATTGGCCAAGCGCTGCAGCTTGAAACCCACGCCCACCATGCCGGCACGCACCAGCTTGATGGTTTGCGGGTTGGTGGCGTTCAAAAAGAACATGGCAGCGGCATTGCCGGGCCGGAAGGTCTTCTTGCCCATCTTGCGCAAGAGGTTGCGCATATTCATGGTGACATCGCCAAAGTCGATCTTCACCGGACAGGGCGACTCGCACTTGTGGCACACCGTGCAGTGGTCGGCCACATCCTCGAACTCTTCCCAGTGGCGAATGCTGACGCCCCGGCGCGTCTGCTCTTCGTACAGAAAGGCCTCAACCAAGAGCGAAGTCGCCAGGATCTTGTTGCGCGGGCTGTACAGCAGGTTGGCGCGCGGCACGTGGGTGGCGCACACCGGCTTGCACTTGCCGCAGCGCAGGCAGTCTTTCACCGAATCGGCAATCGCGCCTATATCGCTTTGCTGCATGATCAGCGACTCATGGCCCATCAGGCCGAAGGACGGCGTATAGGCGTTGGTCAGATCGGCGTAGATGGGCTGGTGCGAGGCCACGCGGCCTTCCTGCGGCTCAGCGCGGGCCTGCGCCGGGCGCAACAGCTTGCCCTTGTTGAAGCGCCCTTCCGGATCGACCTTGGCCTTGTAGGCGGTGAACGGCGCCAACTCGGCGTCACTCAAAAACTCCAGCTTGGTGATGCCAATGCCGTGCTCACCCGAGATCACGCCGTCCAGCGACCGCGCCAGCGCCATGATGCGTTTAACCGCACCGTGGGCGGCTTGCAGCATGTCGTAGTCATCGCTGTTGACAGGGATGTTGGTGTGCACATTGCCGTCGCCGGCGTGCATGTGCAGGGCCACCCAGACGCGGCCTTTGAGCACACGCTGGTGGATGGCGGTGCATTCGTTCAGGATGGCCGCAAAGGCGCCCCCGGTAAAAATATCTTGCAGCGGAGCACGCAGTTGGGTTTTCCAGCTGGCGCGCAGGCTGTGGCCTTGTAGCTGGGTAAACAGGGGCTCCACGTTGTCCAGCCAATCCTGCCACTGGGCACGCACCTCGGCCACCAGGGCAATCGCCTGGTCTACCCGCTCCTGGAAGAGTTCGGGGGCCGGCACATCGCTGGCGTCGTCGGCCTTGCCCATGGGCAGGTTGCCGTGGCGGAAAAATTCGATCAGGGCATCGCACAAGGCCAGCTTGTTGCGCAGGCTGAGCTCGATGTTGATGCGCTCTATGCCGTCGGTGTATTCGGCCATGCGCGGCAGGGGAATCACCACGTCTTCGTTGATCTTGAAGGCGTTGGTGTGGCGGCTGATGGCCGCTGTCTTCTTGCGATCGAGCCAGAATTTCTTGCGCGCTTCCTTGCTGATGGCGATAAAGCCTTCACCGCTGCGCGAGTTGGCAATGCGCACCACCTCGGACGTGGCACGGGCGACGGCATCGGCATCGTCGCCGGCAATGTCGCCAAACAGGGCCATTTTGGGCAGACCGCCGCGCTTGGACTTGGTGGCGTAACCCACTGCCTTCAAATAGCGGTCATCCAGATGTTCCAGGCCGGCCAGCAACACGCCACTGCGCTTTTGCTCGGCGAACATAAAGTCCTTGATCTCCACAATGCTGGGCACGGCGTCGCGCGCGTCGCCAAAGAACTCCAGGCAGACGGTGCGGGTGTGCTGGGGCATGCGGTGCACCACCCAGCGCGCACTGGTGATCAGGCCATCACAGCCCTCTTTCTGGATGCCGGGCAGGCCGCTCAAAAACTTGTCGGTAACGTCCTTGCCCAGGCCTTCCTTGCGAAAGCTGGGGCCCGGAATATCCAGGCGTTCGGTGCGAATCGATGTGCGGCCATCGGCCTTGAAATACTGCAGCTCGAAGCTGGCCACATCCACGTCATGGATCTTGCCCATGTTGTGTTTGATGCGGGTAACTTCCAGCCACTCGGCCTGTGGCGTCACCATGCGCCAGCTGGCCAGGTTGTCCAGGGCTGTGCCCCACAGCACGGCCTTCTTGCCACCGGCATTCATGGCGATGTTGCCGCCTATGCAGCTGGCCTCGGCCGAGGTCGGGTCCACGGCAAACACATATCCGGCGCGCTCGGCCGCATCGGCCACGCGCTGGGTGACCACACCGGCCTCGCTCCAGACCGTGGCCACTTCATGGTCCAGGCCGGGCAGGCGCAGCATCACCACCTCGGACATGGCTTCGAGCTTTTCGGTGTTGATGACCGCGCTCTTCCAGGTCAGGGGCACGGCCCCACCCGTGTAACCGGTGCCACCGCCGCGCGGGATGATGGTCAGGCCCAGGTCGATGCAGCCCTTGACCAGGCCGGCCATCTCTTCTTCCGAGTCGGGCGTGAGCACCACAAAGGGGTATTCCACGCGCCAGTCGGTGGCGTCGGTCACATGGCTGACCCGCGAGAGGCCGTCAAATTTGATGTTGTCCTTGGCCGTGACTTTGTTGAGCTGGCGCTGGGCCTTGCGCCGCAGCGCGGCCACTTCGGTAAACGCGGCATCGAACTGCTGCACGGCGGCCTGGGCAGCGCCCAGGAGTAGGGCGACCATGGCGTCACGCTCAGGGTCGGCGTCCGGGGTGCGGCGCTTGCCCACCTCGCCCAGGCGGTGCTTCAAGGCGTCGACCAGCAGGCCGCGGCGCTTGGGGTTGTCCAGCAAATCGTCCTGCAAATAGGGGTTGCGCTGCACCACCCAGATGTCACCCA
>JAYVNF010000464.1:0-2922 GCA_043758575.1 Rhodoferax sp. | reverse complement strand
CGGCATGGGCCTGGCCCTGGCCGAACAACTCCTGGCCCCCGACACCTTGCTGCTGTGCATCTCGCGCCATGCGAATGACGCACTGGCCGCTCAGGCGGCGGCCTGCGGCGCCGAGCTGCGGCAATGGCAGGCCGACTTGAACGATGCCACTCCCGTGGCGCACCAACTGCAGCAATGGCTGCAGGATCTGAAACCCGAACAGCTGGCCAGCGCCACGCTGATCAACAACGCCGGCTTCATCTCGGAGCTGACGCCTTTGCGCACGGCGCAGGCCGATGACCTGGCACGCGCCCTGCGCGTAGGGCTGGAAGCGCCCATGCTGCTGTGCGCCGCTTTTCTGGGCGCCACACACAGCTGGCAGCATGTGCCACGCAAGGTGCTGAATATTTCGTCCGGCCTGGGCCGGCGCGCCATGGCCTCCAGTGCTGCCTACTGCGCGGCCAAGGCCGGCATGGACCATTTCACCCGCTGCCTGGCGCTGGAAGAGGCGCTGCTGCCGCATGGCGCCCGGGTCTGCTCGCTGGCACCCGGCGTGATTGACACCGCCATGCAGGTCCAGCTGCGCAGTGCCGACGCCCGCCAGTTCCCCGACCAAAGTGCTTTTGCCAGCCTGCAAGAAAAAGGCCAGCTCACCAGTCCTGCCGATGCGGCAAAACGGTTGCTGGCCTATCTGCAGCGGTCCGACTTTGGCGCCGAGCCGGTGGCGGATGTAAGGGGCTAGAAGCCCCAACCCGGTTACAGACGTTCGAAAATCACGGCGATGCCCTGGCCGCCACCAATACACATGGTGGCCAGGCCGTAGCGCCCGCCGGTGCGGTGCAGCTCATAGACCAGCTTGGTGGCAATGAAGGCACCGGAACAACCAATGGGGTGACCCAGGGCAATCGCACCACCGTTGGGGTTGGTTTTGCTCATGTCCAGTTCCAGACCGCGTGCCACGGCAATGGCTTGGGCCGCAAAGGCTTCGTTGGCTTCGATCACGTCCATCTGGTCCAGGCTCAGGCCGGCTTTTTTCAGGGCCAGCTTGGTTGCGGGGATGGGGCCTTCGCCCATGATTTCATTGGGCACGCCGGCAATCGCGTAAGACACCAGACGGGCCATGGGCTTGTGGCCGCCAGCAGCCGCCACAGCGGCATCGGCCAGCACAAAGAAGGCCGCGCCGTCGTTGATGCCCGAAGCGTTGCCTGCAGTCACCGAGCCGCCTTCTTTCTTGAAGGCGGGCTTCAGTTTGCCCAGCGATTCCATGGTGGTTTCGGGCTTGCAATGCTCGTCGGTGTCAAACACCACGTCGCCCTTGCGTGTCTTCTTCACGATGGGAACGATTTGCGACTTGAAGCGGCCCTCACTGATGGCCACGCCGGCACGGCGGTGCGATTCCACGGACAACGCGTCCTGCTCTTCGCGGGTAATGCCCCATTTTGTGACCAGGTTCTCGGCGGTGACGCCCATGTGGCCTACGCCAAACGGGTCGGTCAGGGTGGAGACCATGGTGTCAATCATCTTGCTGTCGCCCATGCGTGCGCCATTGCGCATCGCAGCCGACAGGTAGCCGGCGCGGCTCATGACTTCCACACCGCCGCCAATGCCGTAGTCGCAGTCACCCAGCAGAATGTTCTGGGCGGTGGTGACAATGGCTTGCAGGCCGGACGAACACAGGCGGTTCAATGCCATGGCCACCGACTCTTGCGACAGGCCGGCCTGGATGGAAGCCACGCGTGCCACGTAAGGGAAACGGCTTTCGGTGGGGATGGTGTTACCCACGGTCACGTAGTTGATGGCCTTGGGGTCCACGCCGGAGCGCAGCACGGCTTCCTTCATCACGGTACCGGCCAACTCGCAAGGCTCGATATCGGCCAGGCCGCCGCCGAAAGAACCGATGGCCGAACGGGCAATGCCCAAAACTACTACATCACGCTTGCTCATGCTTTTGTCTCCTGGTTACTTGAAATGAAATTCTGTTGCGAACACTTGGGCAGAAATTTTGAACCCCGATGCGTACCGCTTCCTTACAGACTGGCCAGCGTAGCATGTGCTTGTCCAGGCAAGTCTGCCCTGCATCAAGTCTCGGCCTGAAAGCCGCGCGCGCGCAGTGTCACCACCAAGGTGTCTCTGTGGCTGCCCTCTTGCAAGGGCTGGATCGGGGTGGATTCGTGGATCACACGGGCATCGTCCAGCAGCAGCAGCGACCAGGGCTCGGCCAGGGTGAAGCGCTGGCCGTTCGGCCCAACGGCCTCGAACACGCGGGTCTCCCCGCCCTTGACGCCGCTGCGCGCCACCATGAACACCGCCACCAGGTCCACACCATCGCGGTGCGCACCTTCCGGTGTGGGCCGGCCAATGCCGTCGGTGGTGTCGATGCGGAACTGGTGCGCCTCCACAAACCAGAGCTGCGCGCCCTTCAGGCCGGAGCACACCGCGCCCAGCCAGGCCAGCAGCCGCGACCAGGCGGCTTGCCCCACCAGCTCGGCTGGCATGGCCTCAAAGTGGCGCTCCAGGCCGCCGTGCAGGGCGTTGTATTCCACCGGTTGCCAGTGTGGCCGGTGCGGCACCTGCGCCACCGTCTCCCCCGTGACGACAAAGCAGCTGTGGCGCCGACGCCGGTAGCGCCCGCCGTCGCGCAGGTAGGCGTCGGGCGGCAAATGGTCCCAGTCCGGGCACCAGGCCAACAAGGTGTGCGGCGCAACACCGCTGAGCTCTGCCACCTGGGCTGCCGCCAGCACGGCATAGCCTTGCCGCTGCAACACGGGCGCCAGCTCTTGTGCATGGGCCAAGGCCGGAGGGGGGAAAGAAAACGTCATGGGTGTTTGGAGCTTTTCAGAAACAGCCTGCCATTATCGGCGGCGAGCATTCCATTGCAGCAGCCTTACCGCAGCGCTGGTGTGACCTGTATCAAGCAGTGCAGCGGGGCATACCGCTAAGCTT
>JAYVNF010000463.1:0-9119 GCA_043758575.1 Rhodoferax sp. | reverse complement strand
CGTTGTTGAGGAAGTCCACCGCCTCCTCCACCTCCCAGGCCTTTTTGTAGGGCCGCTCGGAGGTGAGTGCATCGAACACATCGGCCACGGCCACAATGCGGCTGAAAATCGGAATGGCTTCGCCCTTGATGCCATCGGGGTAGCCGCTGCCATCGAATTTTTCGTGGTGGCCCTTGGCAATTTCGGCCGCCGCCTGCAACAGTTTGCTGGAGCTGCCGCTGAGCAGCTCGTAGCCATACACGGCATGCTGCTTCATGATCTCAAACTCGTCCGGGTTGAGCCGTCCAGGCTTGAGCAGAATCTTGTCGGCAATGCCCACCTTGCCAATGTCGTGCATGGGCGCGGCTTCGAGTATCAGTTGCTGGTCGGCTTCGGACAGGCCCATCTCACGGGCAATCAGCTGGGAGTAGTGGGCCATGCGCAAAATGTGTGCGCCGGTTTCCGGATCACGGTACTCGGCCGCCTTGGCCAGGCGAAACACGGTTTCGCGCTCGCGCTGGACGATTTCCTGGGTCGCCTTGCGCACCTCGCTGGACAGCCAGGAGGCATGGTCGGCCATGTGTTTGCGCGCCTGGTTCAGGCTCAGCATATTGCGGGTACGCGCCAGGAACTCCACCTTGTCGATGGGCTTGGTCAAAAAATCATTGGCTCCCATGTCCAGCGCCCGGTAGCGGATTTGCTTCTGGTCGTTGGCCGTGATCATGAGAATGGGCACCAGCTTGCGGCCGGACATTTCACGCACCAGGCGGATGAATTCCAGGCCATCCAGGTCCGGCATCATGTAGTCCACGATGATCAGGTCCGGCACGTTTTCGCTGACCCAGGCCAAGGCCTGGCGGGAGTCGGCAAACACATGGGACTGGCAGTCGTCCAGCTTTTTGACCAGGGCACCAAACAGGATCAGGTTGATTTCGGTGTCGTCGACGATGAGCACTTGATGCGGCACGGTTCTTTCACCCTTTGTCTATTGGTCTGATCTTAGTCCGAATCAGACCGGGCATCCGCCTCATGTCGCCAGTGTCAGCTGCATTGCCACCTGCAGGAGCTTCACCTCGCTGACCAGCGGCTCCACCAAGGGTGCAATCGCCGCCAAATCGCCATCGGCTGCCAGACCTTCCATGCGTGCCGCCAGTTGGCTGGCGGGATCGGCACCGAACAGCGCCAGGGTGGCCTTGAGCGCATGTGCAGTGTGGAACACCGGTGAGGCCTGGGCCGTGTGCAGGCTGCTGCGGATTTTCTGGATATCTTCGGGCCACTGGTCCAAAAAGGCCTGGCCAATGATTTCCAGGATTTCCTGGTCCATGGCCAACAGTCCGGCCGCGTAGTCAAAGGCGCCGCCCAGGCCGCCCGGCTGGGGGCTGGCCTGGCCTGCGGTTGGTGCCACGCTGGCCACTGCCTCGGCCTGTACATCCAGACCGGTCTTTTGCAGCAAACCCTGCAGTTCCTGGGCCCGGATTGGCTTGGAGATGTAGTCTGTCATGCCAGCGGCCAGGCAACGCTGGCGGTCCGACTCCATGGCATTGGCGGTCATGGCCACAATCGGCACGCTGGCCACCGGCCCCGGCAGGGCACGGATGCGGCGCGTGGCTTCCAGCCCGTCCATGACGGGCATCATCATGTCCATCAGCACCACGTCAAAGGCTTGGCCTGCCACCTGCTCCAGAGCCTCGGCACCGTTTTCGGCCACGCTCACGCTGTGACCCCAACGCGCCAGCAAGGTGATGGCCAGCTTCTGGTTGATCGGGTTGTCCTCCACCAACAGCACGTTCAAGCTGCGTTGCGCCGCGCCTGCTGGCATGGCTGCTGCCGCCAGGGCGCCCGTGTCTGCCAGTGTGGTCTGCTGCAGGTCCACGCCCACACGCATGGTGAAGTGAAAGGTGCTGCCCCGGCCCAGCTCGCTTTCCACCCAGATCTGCCCGCCCAAGGCCTCGACCAGGCGCGCGCAAATCGTCAGCCCCAGGCCGGTGCCGCCAAAGCGCCGCGTGGTGGAGCTGTCCTCCTGGGAAAAGGCCTCAAAAATGGAGCCCAGCTTGTCGGGCGCGATGCCGATGCCGGAGTCGGTGACGGAAATGTGCAGCAAGCGCCCTTCTGCATCCTCGCTTTCACAGGCAGCACGCACGGTGATGGCGCCGGCTTTGGTGAACTTGATGGCGTTGCCAATCAGGTTCATCAAAATCTGCCGCAGCCGTCCGGGGTCGCCTACCAGTGCAGTGGGCACATCGGGTGCGATGTCGCAGCGCAGCTCCAGGCGCTTGTCGCGCGCGCGCACGGCAATCGCCTTCAGCGTCTCGTCCATGGTTTGCACCAGCTGGAAGGGTATGTGCTCGATCAACAGCTTGCCGGCCTCGATTTTGGAGAAATCCAGAATGTCGTTGATCACCCGCAGCAAGGCGTCGGCAGAACTCTTGACGACGCTGACGTATTCGCTTTGCTCGGCATCCAGCGCGGTATCGAGCAGCAAGTCGGCCATGCCCAGCACACCGTTCATGGGGGTGCGGATCTCATGGCTCATGTTCGCCAGAAAGTCCGATTTGGCACGGCTGGCCGCCACCGCCTGGTCCTTGGCGCGCTGCAGTTCCACAGCGATTTCCTTGGTCGCTGTCACATCGGTCAGGTAGCCATTCCAGACCCAGATGCCGTGCGGCAACTGGCGCGGATCGGCTTCACCGTGCACCCATACGGTTTGCCCGGTCTTTTTGTGGACCATGCGGAAATCAATCGACTGGGACTGGGACTGGGCATTGGCCGGCCCCAGACTGGCCGCGAACATCTCACGATCATCCGGATGCACGCACTCCAACAGCAGCCGCGTGTCTTCCATGATGTCCTCGGCGCGCGCGCCACTGATGGCCAGAATCGCGTGGCTCATGAAGGGGATGACAAAGTAGCCGGCCTCACCCAAGAGGTACTGGAAGATGGCCACGGGTACGTTCTCGGTAACTTCGCGCAGGCGCGCATCGGCCTCCTTGCGCTCGGTCACGTCCTGCCAGATGCCGGTGAACAGAGCCGCACCGTCGGCGGTGCGGTCCGGGTCAGGATTGATTTCAGAGAGAATCCAGCGCACCGAGCCATTGGGCAGGCGCACCCGGTACTCGCCACGCCAGGTGCTGGCATTGCGCACGGCCTGGCGCATCCCGTCCTTGATCGCCTCGCGGTCGCTTTCCAGCACCTGCTGCATCACCAGCGTGGCGTCTTCCCGCAGCGCCTGCACACTCAGGCCCAGCACCTGCTGCACACGCGGACTGACAAAGGTGAACTTGTCGTAGTCGGCGGTGGCCTGCCACTGGAACACCGCGCCGGGCACCGTGTTGGTGATGCGGCGCAGGCGCGCCTCGGCCGACTTGATGTTGGACTCCATCTGCTTGCGCCCGGTAATGTCGGTGCGGATGGCAATGAAAAAACTCGGCTTGCTTGCCTCATCGCGCAAGGGCACCAGGGTGGCATTGACCCAGTACAAATCGCCATTCCGGTTGCGGTTGCAAATCTCGCCATGCCAGACCCGCCCAGACAGGATGGTGTTCCACATGTCGGCAAAAAAGGAACGGTGGTGGGTGCCCGAATTGATCAGACGGTGCGACTGGCCCAACAGCTCGGTGCGCCCGTAGCCGCTGATCTGGCAGAACTTGTCGTTGGCATAGGTGATGTTGCCTTGCACATCCGTGATGCTGACGATGGCGTGCTGGTCCAGGGCAAACTTCTGGTGCGCCAAATCGGTCAATGCCGCATGCAGATCGCGTTGGCTTTCTTCCTTTTGCCGCACCAGCTCACTCATCAGCACCGACAGGCTCTCCAGGTTGTCGTCCATGATGCCGGTCTCATCCAGGTCGACAAACTCCATCAGGCCAATGGCCGTGGTGCGCAGCGAGTCGATGGCCCGGGTGCGGCTGGAAAGCTCTTCACGCAAGCGGGCATTGCTCTCCAGGAGCTCGGCCGAGCTGGACTCCAGGCTGCGGGTTTTGCGTTCCAGATCACGCTCGTTTTGCCGGTAGCTGGCGTCCACGTGCTTCACGAAGGTGCCCAGGCCGCCCAGCAGCTTGCGCGCTGCCGGCGAGAGCAGGCCTGCCTGTGCCAGCTGGGCCAGCTCCTCCTGCAGCGCCAGCAGCTGCGCCGGCTCCACGCCCAGGGTGTGCTGGAGCTGGCTGGCGAGGAGCTTGTGCATAGGCATGGAAGTAGGAATCCCTGCAGGAATAATACGCCCGAAGCTAAGCGGTGGCGTACTGGGCGCGCAGCAGATTTTTTTGTACCTTGCCCATGGCATTGCGCGGCAACGCATCCACCAGGTAGCAGCGCTTGGGTACCTTGAAGTTGGCCAGGCTGGCCTTCAGCGCGGCCAAAATAGAGGCAGACTCCAGCTTGGCACCGGCTTTGGCGATCACCAGTGCCACACCGACTTCACCAAAGTCGGCATCCGGCACGCCCACCACGGCACTCTCGGCCACGCCGGGCAGGGCATTGATATAGCCCTCGATTTCCGCCGGGTAGACGTTGTAGCCACCGCTGATGATGAGGTCCTTGCTGCGCCCTACTATCGTCACATAGCCGTCGGCGTCCACGCGGCCCACGTCGCCGGTCTTGAAAAAACCATCGGCAGTGAATTCCTCCGCCGTTTTCTCCGGCATGTTCCAGTAGCCCTGGAAAACGCTGGGCCCTTTGACCTGGATGTCCCCCACTTCGCCAGCGCCCAGCGCCTGCCCGCCTTCGCCGCGCACACGCAGCTGCACCCCGGGCAGAGGCCGGCCTACCGTGCCTCCGCGGCGCGCACCTTCGTGCGGGAAGTAGGGATTGGAGGTAAGCATCACCGTCTCGCTCATGCCGTAGCGCTCCAGGATGGTGTGGCCGGTGCGCTGCTGCCAGTCGGCAAAAGTCCCTAGCAGCAAGGGGGCCGAGCCGGAAATAAACAGGCGCAGCTTGCGCACCGCATCCCGACTCAAACCTGCTTCGGCCAGCAGCCGCACATACAGGGTGGGCACCCCCATGAAGACCGTGGCCTGCGGGAAGTGGCGCAATGCAGTCTTAGCGTCAAACCGGGCCAGCCAGACCATCTTGCTGCCGTTCAACAGCGCGCCATGGATGGCCACGAACAGGCCGTGCACATGAAAAATGGGCAGCGCGTGAATCAGCACATCACCGCCCTGCTCCGCGGTGCGCCAGCCCCAGGCCTTTTGCAGCACCTGGGCATTGCTGAGCAGGTTGCCGTGCGAGAGCATGGCGCCCTTGCTGCGCCCGGTGGTGCCGCTGGTGTAGATGATGGCGGCCAGATCGTCCGGCGCACACCGGGCCACGCTGTGCACACGGCCACATTGCGCGGCACGCTCCAGCAGCGAGCCGGTGCGGTCCTCATTGAGGATGAAGACGTAGCCCGTGCCCGCCGTGAAGGCCAGCTTGCTGAGCCAGCCAAAGTTGGAACTGCTGCACACCAGCACCGCCGGCTTGGCGTCCTCTATGAAGTAGGCCATCTCGGCGCTTTGGTAGGCCGTGTTCAGCGGCAGGTAGACCAGACCGGCGCGCAGGGTGGCCAGGTACAGCATCAAAGCTTCCACCGACTTTTCCACTTGCACCGCAATGCGCGAGCCTTTGGGCAATTCCAGCGCATCCAACAGATTGGCCAGCATGGCCGAGCCCTGCTCCAGGTCCTGCCAGGAATACAAGAGGCCGCTGTCGGTTTCCACGGCGACGCTGTGCAAGTCCGGCGGGAAGCCGGCACGCAGGGCGGCAAACAGATTGGCGTTGGCAAGCTGGGTGGTCATCACAAGGTCCTGTTGCATCAAAAATAGGGCGGAAGGGCTTGGCAGCTTGCGCAACACGCCCGAGCTAAAACTGGGGCCTGCGCTTGGCGAGAAAGGCGGCAATGCCTTCCTGGTGTTCGGCGACACGCTGGGCCAGGGCCTGGCAGGCGCCTTCCAGTTCGGCCTCTGGCAGCACATGGGTCAGAAACCCCTGCTGTGCCATGTGCCCGGCGGTAAAGACTTCGGCCGCCAGCAGCATGGCCCTGGCCGTCATCGCGCCGACTGCGGAAGTCACCAACTGCGCTTCCCGCGCTGCCATGGGGAAATCCAGGCGCGCAATCGGTGCGCCGAATTGGGCCGCCTCAGAGGCCAGGCGCAGGTCGCAGGCGCTGGCGATCTCCACCCCGGCGCCCATGCAGGCCCCCTCGATCTGGGCCACGATGGGTGTGTCGCAAGCCAGCATGGCCGCCAGTGCGCCCCACACCTCGTCCTCGTGAAAGCGGCACAGCGCGGCTTCGTCAAAGCGGAAACCCGGGTACTCGGAAATATCGCCACCGGCGCAAAACTGCAGTCCAGCGCCGCGCACCAGCACGCAGCGTACGAGAGGGTCGCTCTGGATGACCTCGAAGGCGCTCTTCAACTCCCGCCACATGGCGCGCGACATGGCATTGAGCTTGTCGGGGTTGTTCGGCGTCACCGTGGTGACGGGGCCACTGGCCGTGACCCGGATACCGGTTTCCATCGCAGGCCTTAGCGCGCGCTGGCAGGCTTGCCAAAGAACAGCCACAGGCCGGCACCGCCCACGATCATGGGCACGCACAGCCACTGGCCCATGCTCATGCCCAGGGACAGCAGGCCCAGATGGGCATCGGGCTCGCGGAAAAACTCGGCAACAAAGCGGAACACGCCGTAGCCAAACAGGAAGGCCGCAGCCACCCGGCCCTGTTGTGGTGCCGTGCGCGCATACCACCAGAGCAGCACGAACAGCAGCAAGCCCTCCATCAGGAACTGGTAAATCTGTGACGGGTGGCGCGGTGCGTCCCCGGCACCGCGAAACACCATGGCCCAGGGCAAAGAAGGGTCAGCCAGGCGACCCCATAGCTCGCCGTTGATAAAGTTGCCCACCCGCCCCGAGGCCAGACCGGTGGGCACACAGGGCGCCACAAAATCGGCCACCTGCCAGAACGGCTTTTTGCGCGAGAAGGAAAACCAGACCATGGCAGCCACCACGCCCAGCATGCCGCCATGGAAACTCATGCCGCCCTGCCAGACCGCAAACACATCCAGCGGATGGCTGGCGTAGTAGCCGGGTTTGTAAAACAGGCAGTAGCCAATGCGCCCGCCCAGCACCACGCCCATCACGCCAATGAACAGAAAGTCTTCTATGTCCTTGTAGCTCCAGGCGGCCGTGCCAGTCATGCTGGCATAGGGCTGGTGTTTGAGGCGCAGCTTGGCCAGGAACAGGAACAGGCCGAAGGCCACCAGGTAGGTCAGGCCGTACCAATGGATGGCGATGGGGCCTAGTTGCAGGGCTATGGGGTCTATGTCGGGGTGGATCAGCATGGAGGGCATTTTGCCTTGAGTCGCAGGGGCATTTTTTCATTGCGTTGCTCCTTGGCTGTTGTTCGTTGCTTGGCGGCAGGCCTGCAGGCCGGGTTTCGCCCCGGCGGGCGACTTACTTTTCTTGCTGCGCCAAGAAAAGTAAGCAAAAGAAGGCGCTGGGGGTCACTATTTTGTTTCCTCACTTCGGCTAAGCGTCCACAGGCATCTACCGACGTCTGCATGCGTCCGCAGGCACTACAAGCTTTAAGACGTCACGCCGGTAATTTCGCAACCGGCGCGACGAAACCAAATAGGGTTTTCAGCGCCTTTTCTTTGGTGACTTTCTTTTGGCGCAGCAAAAGAAAGTTACTCGCCCGCCGGGGCGAGACCCGGCCAGCCGCCAAACAAAACCACCACTAAAAACCCCAAAAACAGAACCGCCCTACACTGGGCCTCCGCCCTCAAGCCGCTCCAAACCAAGCCCCCAAACATGACCACAAAGCCCATCATCCTCAACCCCAGAAGCAAAAACATCACCGGAGGCAAGTCGCGCGCCCCCAACCGCTCCATGTACTACGCCATGGGCTACGAAGAGAGCGACTTCAAAAAACCCATGGTCGGCGTGGCCAACGGCCACAGCACCATCACCCCCTGCAACAGCGGTCTGCAACGCCTGACCGACGCCGCTATTGCTGCCATTGAAGAGGCCGGCGGCAACGCCCAGGTCTTTGGCACCCCCACCATTTCCGACGGCATGGCCATGGGCACCGAGGGCATGAAGTATTCGCTGGTCAGCCGCGAAGTCATCAGTGACTGCATAGAGACCTGCGTGCAGGGCCAGTGGATGGACGGCGTGCTGGTGGTGGGCGGCTGCGACAAGAACATGCCCGGCGGCCTGATGGGCATGCTGCGCGCCAATGTGCCGGCGATTTACGTCTATGGTGGCACCATCCTGCCCGGCCACTACCAGGGCCGCGACCTGAACATCGTCAGCGTGTTCGAGGCCGTGGGCGAGAACGCCGCCGGGCGCATGAGCGACGAAGACCTGCACCAGATCGAGCTGCGCGCCATTCCCGGCACTGGCTCCTGTGGCGGCATGTACACCGCCAACACCATGAGCTCGGCCTTCGAGGCCCTGGGCATCTCCCTGCCCTACTCCTCCACCATGGCCAACCCGCATGACGAGAAGATGAACTCGGCCAAAGAGTCGGCCAAGGTGCTGATCGAGGCCATCAAAAAGGACATCAAGCCGCGCGACATCGTCACCCGCCAATCGATTGAAAACGCCGTCGCTGTGATCATGGCCACCGGTGGCTCCACCAACGCCGTGCTGCACTTCCTGGCGATTGCCCATGCGGCCGAGGTGGAGTGGACGATTGACGATTTCGAGCGCGTGCGCGTCAAGACCCCGGTGTTGTGCGACCTCAAGCCCAGCGGCAAATACCTGGCGGTGGACCTGCACCGCGCAGGCGGCATTCCCCAGGTGATGAAGACCTTGCTCACTGCAGGCCTCTTGCATGGCGACTGCCTCACCATCAACGGCCAGACCATTGCCGAGGTGCTTAAAGACGTGCCTGCGGTACCCCGCGTCGACCAGGACGTGATTCGCCCCATCGACAAGCCCATGTACGCCCAGGGCCACCTGGCCATTCTGAAGGGCAACCTGTCACCCGAAGGTGCCGTGGCCAAGATCACCGGCCTGAAGAACCCGGTGATGACCGGCCCGGCCCGGGTGTTTGAGGACGAGCAGTCGGCCCTGAAAGCCATTTTGGCTGGCAGCATCAAGGCCGGTGACGTGATGGTCTTGCGCTACCTGGGCCCCAAGGGTGGCCCAGGTATGCCCGAGATGCT
>JAYVNF010000462.1:0-9139 GCA_043758575.1 Rhodoferax sp. | reverse complement strand
ATCTTTCGGGCATCGGAGAGGCGGGCATCCGCACCTTGTTTCCCGGCCAGGCCAACGGCCGCTTCGTCAAGCTGCAGGACCTGCGCTATGGCGAGAACTCGCACCAGCAGGCCGCGCTCTACCGCGACATCTATCCCGCACCCGGCTCGCTGGTCACCGCCAAGCAGCTGCAGGGCAAGGAACTCAGCTACAACAACCTGGCCGATGCCGACGCCGCCTGGGAATGTGTGAAGAGTTTTGACGCGCCGGCCTGCGTCATCGTCAAGCATGCCAACCCCTGCGGCGTGGCCGTGGGTGCCAACGCGCTGGAAGCCTATAGCAAGGCGTTTAAAACCGACCCGACCTCGGCCTTCGGCGGCATCATTGCCCTGAACACGCCGCTGGACGAAGCCGGTGCGCGCGAGATTTCCAAGCAGTTTGTCGAGGTGCTGATGGCGCCCAGCTACAGCCCCGAAGCCCTGGCCATCTTCGCCGCCAAGGCCAATGTGCGCGTGCTGCAAATTGATCTGCCCAAGGGTGGAGCGAGCGACTGGGACAACGGCCGCAATGCCATGGACGCCAAGCGCATTGGCTCTGGCCTGCTGCTGCAAACTGCCGACAACCACCAGCTCAGCCTGGCCGACCTGAAGGTGGTCACGGTCAAGCAGCCCACCCCCGAGCAACTGCAGGACCTGCTGTTCGCCTGGAAGGTGGCACAGTACGTCAAGAGCAATGCCATCGTCTTCTGTGCCGCTGGCATGACCATGGGCGTGGGGGCCGGCCAGATGAGCCGCCTGGACTCGGCGCGCATTGCCAGCATCAAGGCCGAGCATGCTGGGCTGTCACTGGCGGGCACGGTGGTGGCCAGCGACGCCTTCTTCCCCTTCCGCGATGGCCTGGATGTGGTGGTCGACGCGGGTGCCACCTGCGTCATCCAGCCCGGCGGCTCCATGCGCGATGACGAGGTGATCGCGGCTGCCAACGAACGTGGCGTGGCCATGGTGTACAGCGGCGTGCGCCACTTCCGCCATTGAGTTGTTTTTTTCTGCTCACGCCGCGCGCATCAAAACGCCCACCCCCAGCAAAATCAGCACCGTGCCCAGCAGGCTGGCCGGTGTGATGCCTTCCTGCAGAACGGTACTGGCCGCCACGCTGATCAGCAGCACCGACAGGCTGGTGATCACGGGATAAGCAAAGCTCACGGCAAACGTGCGCAGCGCCAGCATATAGGCCAGAAAAGACAGGCCATAGCACAGCAGCGCCAAGGCCAGCGGCGCGATTTGGCCCAGAGCGGGCGGCGCAGACCAGGATTCGATTCGGTGCTGCGGCAGGCTGGCCCATTTCAGGATCAGGCTGGCGCTGGTGTTGCTCAGTACCGCCAATGCCAGCATCGGCCAGCCTTGCAGCCATCCGTTTGCCGAGGCGCCGGCCATCATGTGGGCGCCACCATAGATTTCAGGGTTGCATAGGGCGCCGGGGAGCCGGTTTTTTGAGGGGTGGTTTCCATGGCCGCTTTCGCAACGGAAAAAACGCCCATCAAATCGCATGCTGCCCAGCATGGCTTGACATTTGCCAAGCCTGTGCACGAAGCCTCACAAGCTGTCCAGGCTGTGCGCTAGCTGCGCGCCGTCACTGCCACTTCCACCACACCCAGCCGCATAGCGCCATACCCACCAGCCACAGCATCCAGGTCTCGCTCACTGCATAGGGGTAGAGCATCAGCGCCAGGCCACTCCAGCGCAGCGTCGGGCTGGAGGCCAACTTGCCGCGCCGGTAGGCCACATAGCCATAGATGCCAAACAGCACGGCGCCCAGCAAGTAGGCCGGGGTGGGTAGGGTCAGATCCATGGCGCCCAAGGCATCCATGGCTTACAGCGCTTTGAAAATGTCCGCCGCAGCCGCCACGGTTTCTGCAATATCGGCGTCGGCATGCGCCGCGCTCATGAAGCCAGCCTCGTACAGGGCCGGGGCGATGTAGACGCCGCGATCCAGCAGGCCGTGGAACAGGGTGTTGAAGACCTTGTTGTCGGTGCTCATGACCTTGGCATAGTTCTGCGGCAGCTCGGGGAACAGGAAGAAGCCGAACATGCCGCCCTCGCTGTCGCCACAGAACGGGATGCCGGCCGCAGTGGCGGCTGCGGTCAGTCCGCTGACCAGGGACTGCGTCTTGCGGCCCAGTTCTTCGTAGAAACCGGGCTTGCCAATTTCCTTCAAGGTGGCCAGGCCGCAAGCCGTGGCCACCGGGTTGCCCGAGAGGGTGCCGGCCTGGTACACCGGGCCCAAAGGCGCCAGCTGTTCCATCAGGTGGCGCTTGCCACCAAAGGCAGCCAGCGGCATGCCCCCGCCTATCACCTTGCCCAGCACCGTCATGTCCGGCTCGAAGCCGGGGATCTCGCGGGCATAGACACTTTGCGCGCTGCCAAAGGCCACGCGCAAACCCGTCATCACCTCGTCCAGCAGCAAGAGGGCACCGTACTCGGTGCAGAGTTCGCGGCAGCGCTTCATGAAGGGGACCGAGGCGCGCACAAAATTCATATTGCCGGCAATCGGCTCGATGATGATGCAGGCCAGTTCGCGCCCATGGGTGACAAAAGCCTCTTCGAGCTGCTGCAGGTTGTTGTACTCCAGCACGATGGTGTGTTGCACCACCTCGGGCGGTACACCGGCGCTGGTGGGATTGCCAAAGGTGGCCAGGCCGGAGCCGGCTTTGACCAGCAGGGCGTCGGCATGGCCGTGGTAGCAACCTTCAAACTTGATGAACTTGCTGCGCCCGGTGGCACCGCGCGCCACACGGATGGCGCTCATGCTGGCCTCGGTACCTGAGCTCACCAGGCGCACCATGTCCATGCTGGGCACGCGCTCCAAAATGGCTTCGGCCAGCTCCACTTCACGCTCGGTAGGCGCGCCGAACGAAAAACCTTCGAGCAAGGCCTTTTGCACCGCCTCCAGCACGGCCGGGTGGCCGTGGCCCAGGATCATGGGGCCCCAGGAGCCGATGTAGTCGATGTACTTTTTGTCGTTGGCGTCCCAGAAGTAAGCACCTTGGGCGCGCTGCACAAAGCGCGGCGTGCCGCCCACGGCCTTGAAGGCGCGCACCGGCGAATTGACGCCGCCGGGAATCACCTGGGCAGCACGGTCGAACAGGGTTTGGTTGCGGTCAGCGGTCATGGGTTAGGGGTTTGCTTCAAAGGTTCAGTGGCGGGTGTCGTTGGGGGAGATTTCGAAACTCGATTCCTGGGCTTCTTCATCCTCGTCCTCGTCTTCGGGCTGGGCCCAGAACAGGCGGTCGGGAATGACGTTGCCCATGCCGGGCCGAAAGCCGCTGTCCAGGCAGCGGTCCAGGTAGCTCAGAGCCTCGGCCACGGCCTCGGTGAGTTCGGTCTCGCTGGCAATCAGCGCGGTCACAGCGGCCGAGAGCGTCTCGCCGGCGCCGCTGAAGATGGCCTCGAAACGCTCGAACTTGTGCGAGCACAGCACCGCCGTGGGCGAGCACAGGCTGTTCTCAATGAACTGGTCGGGCAGGGGGATGCCGGTCACCAGGGTGAAGGCCACGCCAAACTCGTTGGCGGCGCGGGCAATGTCGCGCGCCGTGGGGCTGCGCTCGCTGCTCCACTCGGGCAGCAGCCAGCGCGACAGCGTGCTGTGGTTTCCGACCAACACCGTGGTCTGTGGAAGTAACAATTCGCTACAGGCGTCCTGGTACATATCGATCTGGTCTTCGCGCCACCAGGACAGGTCGGGCATATAGGTCAAGAGCGGCACCTCGGCGTAGTCGGAGGCCAGCTCGGCAATCGCGCTGAGGTTCTCCGGGCTGCCAACAAAACCGACCTTGATGGCCTGCACCGCAATGTCCTCGAGGATGACGCGGGCCTGCTCGGTGACGGCCTCGTCATCCATGGCAAAGTGGTCATGCACCTCGGCGGTATCGCGCACATAGGCGCCAGTCATGACCGGCAGGGCGTGTGCGCCGACCGAGGCAATGGCCATCAGGTCAGCCGCCAGTCCAGCAGCGCCACTGGGGTCATTGGCGTTGAACACCAGCACGCAGGCGGCGGGGCCGTCATCGCGTTCGCCGGCTTCGGGTTCGGGGATGGGGGAAGCGGTCATTGGAGTAGCCTGTTCTCGTAATTGCCATCAGGCAGAATGGCACTGTTTCGGCACGCAGCAGCTCTGGTTGCCACTGTTGCCTCTATACAATCATTGAATTCTATTCGAAGGCCCCCTACGCTGTGATTGATACGAAAACCTGGATGTGCCTGATTTGCGGTTGGATCTATGACGAGGCGCTGGGAGCGCCTGAACATGGCATCGCCCCCGGTACCTTGTGGGCCGATGTGCCCATGAATTGGGTCTGCCCGGAGTGCGCGGCACGCAAGGAAGATTTCGAGATGGTTCAAATTTAGCGCAACGCAGCGTTCCTCTGCGATACAGTCGGCCCTATAGAGTCGGCAATGCAGTGGTTCGATGCGATGTGATCAGGAGAGGAGAAAAGCCTTGTGAGTACCCAAGATACGGTATTGAAAGTGCTGGTGGTGGACGACAGCAACACCATACGGCGCAGTGCGGAAATTTTCCTCAAGCAAGGTGGCCACGAAGTGTTGCTGGCAGAGGATGGCTTTGACGCCCTGGCCAAGGTCAACGACTACCAGCCCCACCTGATTTTTTGCGACATCCTGATGCCACGCCTGGACGGCTACCAGACCTGCGCCATCATCAAGCGCAACGCCCGCTTTGCCGCCGTGCCGGTGGTCATGCTCTCCAGCAAGGACGGCGTGTTTGACAAGGCGCGCGGCCGCATGGCCGGCGCCCAGGATTACCTGACCAAACCCTTTTCCAAAGAACAGCTGCTGCAAGCGGTGCAGCAGTTTGGTGCCGTGGCGCAAGGAGCCGTGTGATGTCGATTCACAAAGTACTGATCGTGGATGACTCCAAGACCGAAACCCTGTTCATGACCGACCTGCTGCAGCGCAACGGCTATGCCGTGCGCTCGGCCGAGAATGCCACCGAGGCCTTTGCCCGTTTGTCCGAGGACCGGCCCGACCTGATTCTGATGGACGTGGTGATGCCCGGTCAAAATGGCTTTCAGCTGACCCGTTCGATCAGCCGCACGCCGGAGTTCACCGGCATTCCCATCATCATGTGCACCAGCAAGAGCCTGGAGACCGACCGCGTCTGGGGCATGCGCCAGGGCGCACGCGACTACATCACCAAGCCGGTGGATTCCACCGAGCTGTTCGCAAAAATCAAGGCGCTGGGCTGAGCCGCACCAATGGCCAAGCGCGAAGCACTCCGGGAACTTCAGACACGACTGGCCAAGCGCCTGCAGACGGCGCAGAGCGAGGGCGTGTCCGTGGCCTGGCTGGCGGTGCGTGCCGGCGGCCACAACTACCTGCTGCCGCTGGGCCAGTCCGGCGAAATCGTCTCACTCTCGAATGCGCAGCCGGTGCCCTATGCCAAGGACTGGTTCAAGGGC
This sequence comes from Rhodoferax sp., assembly GCA_043758575.1. Lineage (GTDB taxonomy): Bacteria > Pseudomonadota > Gammaproteobacteria > Burkholderiales > Burkholderiaceae_C > Allorhodoferax. The sequence continues at coordinate 3,687 of JAYVNF010000462.1, read as the reverse complement.
GTACTCAATATCCGTGGCAGCCTGTATGGCGTGGTGGAGCTGGCCCGCTTCGTGGCCGTGGGCGGTGGCCCGGCCGCGGTCCCTGGCAGCAGCCTGCCGGCAAATGCGCAGGCCAGTGTGGTCACCCTCAACACCCAGCTGGAAGTCAATTGCGCGCTGCAGGTGGACAGCCTGGCCGGCCTGCGGGGCGCTGAGGCTTTTGTGTCGGTGGCGCCGCCGCCCGAGGCCGCGCCCGGCTACTTCGGCCCCTGCCATATCGACAGCCAGGGCCAGCGTTGGCAGGAAATCAATTTACGCGCTATGGCGCAGTCTCCCGCGTTCTTAAGCATAGGCGCTTAGCTCCTTTTCAGGTGACCACCATGTCCGTCCTCGACCAAATCAAGAACCTGTTTGCCAAGAAGCCTTTGGAGTCCGAGACGGACACCAGCCTGAGCCTGGCCATGCCCGACCAGAGCGGCGATATGGACCCGCCGGAGACCGTGCTGGTGGCGCGCGCGGCGGTGGTCAGCATGCCGGCACCCTTGTCGGTGCATGTGCCGCTGGCAGCGCAGAGCGCCGATGTGAACCAGGACCTGGTGCAGCTGCCTGGCCTGGGTGCGCGCCCGGCGGCCCAGCACCAGCGCACGCTGGGCATTCTGCTGGGTGTGTCCTTGCTGCTCTTGGGTGGGGTGGCGGTGTATGCGCTCAACCAGTCCGACAAAGTGGCCAAGCAACTCGGTGTCACCGGACAGTCGCTGACGCAATCGCAGCGCTTGGCCAAGTCGATCAGCCAGGCGCTGGTGGGCAATGTGCCGGCCTTTGCCGATGTCAAAGACAGCATAGGCATTCTGGTCAACTCCACGCATGGCCTGCTGGAGGGTGACAGCAGCATGCACCTGAGCGCCCTGGACAGCAGCCTGGCACCTGAGCTCGAGCAAATCACCCCGCTGGTGGAGCGGGCCGAGAAGAACACCCAAGCCGTGCTGCAGCAGCAAAAAACACTGACCCAGGTGGGCGCCGCCCTACGCCAGATCAACCACCAGTCGGCCACCATGCTGGACACCGCCCAGGGCATCTCCGCGCTCAAGGTGCAGCAAAACGCGCCCGCAGCCGAAATGTCGGCGGTCGGCCAGCTCATCATGCTTACCCAGCGGATTGGCAAATCATCGAATGAATTTTTGACCACCGAAGGCGTCAGCCCCGAGGCCATCTTTTTGCTGGGCAAGGATCTGGGCAGCTTCAAGGAGGTCACGCAAGGCCTGCAAAACGGCAGTGCCGAGCTGCACCTGGGCGCCAGCCACGATGCCGCCACGCGCGAGCAGCTGGACGCGCTGATGAAACAGTATGAAGAACTGCGCGCCCAAAGCGGCGCGATTCTGGACAACCTCAAGGGCCTGGTGGCCGCGCGTGAGGCGCAGACCTCCATCGTGGCCGACAGCGAACCGCTGCGCCGCAACCTGGAGGCGCTGCAGGCCAAGCTGGCCGCGCAAACCGGTGTGGGCGGCGTGGCAATGGTGCTGCTGGCGCTGGCCGCGGCGCTGGCCCTGCTGTGCGCCGGCGGGCTCTCCTATGTGCAGCTGCAGGACAGCCGGCGGCGCCAGTCGGCCGCCGATGGCCAGCGCCAGGAGGCCGAGCGCCAGGAGCAGCATGCCAAGCGCGTCAACGACGCCAACCAGGCCGCGATTTTGCGCCTCATGAACGAGCTGCAGACCGTGGCCGAGGGCGACCTGACGCAGGAAGCCACCGTCACCGAAGACATCACCGGCGCCATTGCCGACTCGGTCAACTACACGGTGGAAGAGCTGCGCTCCCTGGTGGCCAATGTGCAGAACACGGCGGCCAAGGTGGCGCAAACCACCTCCGATGTGGATGCCACTTCCACCGAGCTGCTGGCCGCTTCCAAAGAGCAGCTGCACGAGATCCGCGAGACTGGCCAGAACGTCCTGCAAATGGCCGGGCGCATCAACGATGTGTCGGTGCAGGCGCAGGAGTCGGCCCGGGTGGCGCGCCAATCCCTGCTGGCCTCGGAGTCGGGCCTGAAGGCGGTGCAGAACGCCATAGGCGGCATGAACTCCATTCGCGAGCAGATCCAGGAAACCTCCAAGCGCATCAAACGCCTGGGCGAGTCCTCGCAGGAGATTGGTGAAATCACCGAGCTGATTTCCGACATTACCGAGCAGACCAATGTGCTGGCCCTGAACGCCGCCATCCAGGCCGCCTCCGCCGGCGAAGCCGGGCGCGGCTTCTCGGTGGTGGCTGAAGAAGTGCAGCGCCTGGCCGAGCGCGCGGGCGACGCCACGCGCCTGATTGCCGCGCTGGTCAAAGCCATTCAGACCGACACCCAGGACGCCATAGGTGCCATGGAGCGCTCCACCCAGGGCGTGGTGGAAGGGGCCAAGCTGTCCGACAACGCCGGCACGGCGCTCTCTGAGATCGACAAGGTGTCGCGCCGCGTGGCCGACCTGATCGAGCAGATTTCCAACTCCGCCTCGCGCGAAGCCGGTCTGGCCAATGAAGTGGCGCAGGACATCCAGCACATTTTTGCGGTGACCGAACAAACCGGCGAGGGCACCCGTGTCACCGCGGCCCAAGTGCGCGAGCTCTCGCGCATGGCAGAAGAATTGCGCCAGTCCGTGTCGCGGTTCAAGATTGTGTGATGCGTGCAACCCTGAGAGACTGAAACCATGGCATCGACCCACTCGGCTGTAGCAGAAAGCGATCCCGCGCAAGGCGACCTCGGGCCCCTGGCCTGGGTCTTGGACGAACTGCGCAAATCGCTGGATGGTGCCACCAAGGCCATGCACCGCTTTGTGCGCGATGCCGAACTGGCGCGTGGCTCGAACCTGAGCGAACTCGACACCAGTCACCTGCGCGTGGCACGCCAGCAATTGCACCAGGCCGTGGGCGCACTGGAAATGGTCGGCATGCCGGCCCCGGCCCGCCTGCTGCACGCCATGGAGGCGGCGGTGCAAAAGTTTGTGCAGCGCCCCGAGCTTTGCAGTGACGCCGCCGCCGTGCGCATCGAGCGCGCCAGCTTCGCCGTGACGGAATACCTGGAAGGCCTGCTCAAGGGCAAGAGTGCTTCCAGCGTGGCGTTGTTTCCGCAGTACAGCGCGGTGATGGAACTCAGCGGCGCCGAGCGCATCCATCCGGCCGACCTGTGGCCGCTGGAGTGGCGCTGGCAGCCGGTGGAGCTGCCCGCAAACGAGACGCTGGCCTACGCCCCCGAGGTGCGCACCCGCCTGGACCATGCGGTGCTGAAGATTGTGAAGACCGCCGACCCGCAGGCCGCCTCCAAGCTGGCCCTGGTCTGCGCCGGCTTGTCCGCCGGCCAAAGCACGCTGGAGGCGCGCAGCTTCTGGGCCATTGCGGCGGGCTATTTCGAGGCCATGGGCCAGTCCCTGCTGCCGGTGGATATCTACACCAAGCGCACGGCTTCGCGCATCCTGCAGCAGTACGCCACCCTGGCCAAGGGCGAGGGCGCACCGAGTGAGCGCCTGGCCCAGAACCTGGTGTTTTTCTGCGCCCAGGCGCAGGCCGGCGCCGAGTCGCCGGCCCCGCTGCTGGGCGCCGTGCGCCTGGCCTATGGCCTGCAGGACACACTGGCGGTGAACTACAGCACCGAGCAGTTTGGCCGCTTTGATCCGGCCCAGCTGGTGCTGGCGCGCAAACGCATAGCCGCCGCAGCCGAGACCTGGTCGGCCCTGG
>JAYVNF010000461.1:0-9143 GCA_043758575.1 Rhodoferax sp. | reverse complement strand
CGTTGGGGCGCAGGGCAAAATCCACCGACACGGTGCCGCCCACGCGGTTGTACTTGATGGCGTTCATCAGAAGGTTGATCAGCACCTGCTTGACGCGGATGCGGTCGGCAAACACATACAGCGGCAGCTTCTGGGTGTCAAAGCTGATGCGTATGCCATGCGCCGTGGCCTGCGGCTCAATCATGGTGCGGCACTCCTGCATGATTTCCATCACTGCAATCGGCTCGTTGGACAGGATCAGCCGGCCCGACTCCACCAGGGCCAGGTCCAGCACCTCGTTGATCAGGTCCAGCAAATACCATCCGCCCTTGAGAATCTGGTCCACGCTGTGCTTTTGCCCGGGTGTGGGCGTGGGTGTACCGGTCTCAATGAGCTGGGCAAAGCCCAAAATGGCGTTCAACGGGGTGCGCAGCTCATGGCTCATGCGCGAGAGAAATTCGGACTTGGCCTGGCTGGCGGTATTGGCCGTGTGCATGGCCAGCTTGAGCTGCTCTTCGGCCAGGCGGCGCGCCGAGTTGTCTATGCCGACCAGCAAATAGCCAATGATCTGGTCGCCGCCATCACGCAGGGCGGTGGCAGACACCACCACCGGCACGCGGCTGCCGTTCTTGCAGATGTAGGTGATTTCGTAAATGTCTTCCAGGCCACGCGAGGCCTTGTAGGTCAGGGCCTCGAAGCCCGCGTCTATCGGTATGTTCAGCTCGGCCGACAGGGCATTGGCGCGCGCCTGCACCTCCAGGGGGTCGTGCATCTCGCTGGGCTGCACCAGGTTGATCACCATATTGGCCGAATAGCCCAACAGGCGCCGGGCGCCTATGTTGAAAATCTGGATGACGCCATGCTCGTCGGTGGCAATGATGGAGAAGTTGGCACTGGTGAGAATCGCCGTTTGCAAGGCGCCGGCCTTGAGCAGGGCCTGGCGGGTCTGCAACAGGCGGCTCTCTTCGGTAAGGGGTGCGTAGGCCAGCAGGGGGCTGGGGCTGGTTCGAAAAGGCATAAATGGTGTCCTGGCTGGGGCCTTGCAGTGGCGCTTGTGCGCAGCATAGGCGCGGGCGGTCAAGCCGTATGTGCGTTATCCCACATAAGGCGAACCGGGGTGCTTTTGCACACCGGTTCGCACAGTCTGGCGCTAGACCGGTGCAGCCGGCGAAGCCGGATGGGCCGGGCGGCGCAGCTTGCGCCAGGCCAGGAACAGCAGCACGCCACTGCCCAGGGCCAGGCCCACGCCACCCGCCACGTTGAGCAGCACCAGCAGCAGCAGCGCCATGCTGGCGCGCATGTCGTGCTCCACCAGCAGCAGCAGCAGCACCGCCACGGCGCACAGCCCGATCCAGGCGGCGCACAGCAGCAGGCCGGCCACCATGCCATAGGCCAGCATCAGGGCCAGGGCCTGGCCGGCACGCTGGGCCTCCAGGTCCAGGAGGTCCAGCTGGGCGCGGGCGGCCTGGCGCAGGTCGCCCAGCAATTTGCCGGCGATGCCGATGAAGCTGTCGGGCTGCATGGGCTTTAGCGCTGGCGCAAGGCCCAGCTCAGCAAAAAGCCCGAAGCCAGGGCCACGCCCACGGCAGTGAGCGGCTGCTCGCGCACATATGCGTGCGAATTCCGCTGGCTCTGCCTACAGGTCCAGCACCAGCAAAGGGCTCTCGGAGCGCGAGCAGCAGGGTGTGAACTGGTCATTGGCGGCCTGCTCCTCGGGGGTGAGGTAGCTGTCCCAGTGCTCAGGTGTGCCCTCTAGCACGCGCGTCAGGCAGGTGCCGCAGATCCCCTCGCCGCAGGAGGTGATGATTTCCACGCCGGCTGCGGCCAGGGCCTGCACCACGCTCTTGTCGGCGGCAACGTGGATGACTTGTCCCGTGCTGGCGATCTTGACGTCAAAGCTGCTCATGCTGCGGCTCCTGCGGTGCTGGCACGTTCTGCATCCACCAGGCGCTGCAAGATCTTGCGCGACTGCACGCCACCGGCGTCAATGTTGAGCATCAAAAGCGCGCGCTCGGCGTGGGCCAGCAGGTTCTGCTGCTGCAGCTCCAGCATCTGCAGGTCTTCGCTGAAAATCGTGTGTTGGCCTGCGCGTATGGAGTCGGTGAGGGCCGCATCCGTGGGGTTGAACTTGCGCGCCATGCCCCAGAAATAGTGGATGGAGGTTTCGGTCTCGGGCGTCATGAAGTCCACCACCACGCTATAGGCCTTGTGTGTGTTGGGCGCGTCATAGCCGCCGTGGCCCGCATGCGCCACACCGACCTCAATCATCACGCTGGCCGGTGGCGTGAAGCGGCAGATCTGCCAGCGGTCCACCGGCACGTCATCGGCCAGCTGGTTGCCGCGCAGGGCCATCTTCCAGAACGGCGGCGGCTCTATGTTGTCCATGAAGCGGCTGGTGGTGACGGTGTCGCCCGCCACCGTGGTCTTGCAGGGCACCTCGTCGATTTCCTTCTGGCCTATGCTGCTGGCGTGCACATAGGTCTCGTGCGTCAGGTCCATCAGGTTGTCGATCATCAGGCGGTAGTCGCAGGCGATGTGGAAGCGCCCGCCGCCAAAGGCCCACTCCGGGTTGCCATACCAGTCCTGCTGGGGAATGGTGTCCCTGTCGGCCAGGGCCGCGTCGCCCGGCCAGACCCAGATGAAGCCGTAGCGCTCTTCCACGGGATAACTGCGAATCGCCGGAAAGCCGCGCACGCGCTGGCCCGGCATGGACACGGTCTTGCCGTCGCAACCCATGTGCAGGCCGTGGTAACCACAGACCAGCACCCCATCCTTCACCCGGCCCAGCGAGAGCGGCGCGCCGCGGTGCGGGCAAAAGTCTTCCACGGCGGCCACGCGGCCCTGCTCGCCACGGTAGAAGGCCATGCTTTCGCCGCAGACCTTGCGGCCCAGCGGCCCAGCGGCAATTTCGTCGGGGGTGCAGGCGACGTACCAGGCGTTTTTCGGGAACATGGGGCGCTCTCCTTGGTTTTCAATCAGTATACTGAATGATCGGGATTCTACGGATTCGTGAAGGGCTTGTACAGGGCGCTAAACTATGCGCATCTTTCAATGCGCATGGAGCCAACAATGCAAGCCGTTCGAAATCCACCCGCCAAAGGAGTTGCGCGCGCAGCCAATCCGGCCAAGCGTGCGACCAATCTGAGTCTGAGTGCCGATGTGCTGGATGCAGCCAAATCCCTGCACATGAATATCTCGCAGATCTGCGACAGCCATTTGCGAGAAGTGGTTCGTCACGAGCGGACAAGTCTTTGGCGCAAAGAACACGCTGACTTCATTGCCGCCCATAACGCCACCATCGAACGTGACGGTTTGCCTCTGGATGAGTGGAAAAGTTTCTGATGGCACGCTTTGACGTGTATCCCAACCCAGGAGCATCGGCCAGAACAACGCCCTATCTGCTCGACGTACAAAGTGATCTGCTCGACGGCTTGGACAGCCGCATGGTCATCCCCTTGCGTAGTCTGGATGACTACAGTCAGGTCAAGCTTTCTGCATTGCTCTCACCGGTTTTTCGGATCAAGGGTAGAGACTACGTGCTGGAAACCCCCAAGATGGGTGCCGTCCCCAAACGCATTCTGAAAAAAGCGGTGCTCTCTTTGGCCAATGAGCAGACCCGTATTACCGGGGCACTCGATTTCCTTTTTCAAGGATATTGAAGGCAACACTTGGGCTGCAGTAGGATGGCAACTTCCCAGTTTGGAGAAAAACCATGGGTGATATTCCACTCGACATCAGCTCCCTGCAAAAGTCTGTGGCGCGCCTGAAGGAGGGGATAGACCGCTATGCGCAAGACACCAGCGATACGCAGATACGCGATGGCTTGGTACAGCGTTTTGAGTTCACTTATGAAATCAGTCACAAGATGCTCAGGCGCTACCTGGAAATGGTTTCTGCCACGCCCCAAGAGTTCGACACCATGTCTTTCAGGATGTGATCCGCACAGGCAACGAAAAAGGGCTGCTGTTGAGTGACTGGCCGCGTTGGCGCCAATTTCGCGACATGTGGGGCAAGACCAGCCATACCTATGACGAAGCGACTGCCCTGAACGTGGTGGCCGAAATTCCTGCCTACCTGGCCGAAGCCAGCTTCCTGTGTGAGCAGTTGCAAGTCAGACTGTGATGACGTCCGTGCTTCTGCCCCCTATCGACGTGCAAGCCAACCATTGGGAGATCGTGCGTGGCATTCTGCTAAAGCACGTGCCGCGGTACGAGGTGTGGGCCTTTGGTTCACGTGCCACATGGACGGCCAGGAAGTATTCGAACCTGGACTTGGCCGTCATCACAGAGCGACCTCTGCCACTGGATGTCAGCGCCCATATGCGCGAAGACTTTTCCGAGTCCGATTTGCCCTGGAAGGTGGACCTGCTGGACTGGGCAACGACCAGCGCATCGTTTCAAAAAATCATCGCGCGTGACCGGGTGCGCCTGGACCTCGGTACGCAGCCACAAGCGCAGCCCGTCGGCTAGACAGCCCTGGCTACAGCTGCACCAGCTTGCGTAGCAGGCGCATGAACTCGTCCTGTTCGGCCGGCTCCAGGTTCTTCAGCACCGCCTGGTAGACCAGCTCAATGCCGGGCTGTAGTTCCAGTAGCACGTCCGCACCTTCGGTTGTCAGTGACAGGCTGCGCTGACGTCGTGGCATGACCTTGCGTTCTATCCAGCCTTTGGCCTCCAGCCGTGCGGCAATGTCGGCGGCGGTGGAGGTGTCCAGTGCGATCTTCTGCGCCAGGGTTACCTGGTCAATGCCGGGGTGATCCTGCAGGGTGCGCAATATGGCGTACTGGATGGGCGTGGCATGACGCCCATGCACTTCGTGAAAGCGCGCCACGGCCAGCTGCTGGGCACGGCGAATCAGGTGGCCGGGCTCGTCGTGCACCGGCATCATGGCCGGTTTCTTGTTGACTTTGCGGGGACGGGAGGGCGTGCTGGCGCTGCTGGCTTTGCTCATGCCCGCATTGTGCGGCAAGGCCCTGCGCTTAGACTCGGCTCATGGCGAACGAACTCCTCCCCTTTTTGATGCATTGGGCCATCACATCCATGGCCTTGTGGGTGGCCAGCCACGTCTTCAGAGGCATTCACTTTGCGGACGTTGCCTCCCTGCTGGTTGCCGCACTGTTGCTCGGCTTTGCCAATGCCGTGGTCAGGCCCTTGTTCATTGTTCTGACCCTGCCTTTGACCCTGTTGAGCTTTGGTCTGTTTTTGCTGGTCATCAATGCGCTGATGATTCTGCTGGTGTCCGCATTGGTCAAAGGATTCCATGTGTCCAGCTTTTGGACAGCCTTTTTTGCCAGCATCTTTATTGCCATCATCAGCCTGCTGCTGGAGATGTTTCTTCTGAGTGGCAACACGGACCCGCATATGCAGATGCCCACAAATGGGCAGTGGTTGTAGCGTCTTTCTGCATATCCAGGAACTGAGGAAAATTTCATGGGAAGTTTCATCTTTTTGGTCGTCGTTCTCGTTCCTGTTTTGGCTATCTATCTTTGGTGGAGGCTCTACAACACACCCGATGGAGAGCGGTATTTGAAGATGCGCATCCAAGGGCCATTCGTTCCGGCCGGTGGCGACGAGAGCAAGGTCAATGAGCAGCCCGGGGCCGATGGGCCCGGGGCTTGGTGGGCCTTTCGGACGGCGGCATCAAGAGGCGAGCGGCTTTGGTAAGTGAACTCGTCACAGTAGGCCGGTTATTCGGCCTTTGACAGCGCCTGCAGAAGGCGCCGTGCTCCATGCGCGTTTGGATTCGGAAATGCGGTTGCGTTTTCTCACTGCGCCACAGCCATCTTGTGGGCCTAATTAGCGCCGTGGTGTTGGCATGTGCAGGCACCGCACCACAGAAGCTGGAGGTCCAAGATGTCCTTTAACGCAATAGGTGGTCGCTTCTTCCTCGCTGCAGGAGAGCCCACGGGTTTCGAATTCTATTTTGGCCTCGGGGACCTTGGCACCGGTACCGGCGCTGAAGACCGTGGGGCGCAGTGGCCCATGGCGCACCCGGAGCTGGATACCGGCTACTACCCTGAGCAGGGAATGGCCGAGTTGGCGGTGTCGGACTTTCGCAAACGCGGCTATTGGAATCCGGACACCGGTGGCTTTTATTACGGCTACCGCCTCACCATCGTCAACACGGGGATTGACACCTGGTTCTCCGTGCACGGCGGCGGAAATACCTGAATGGCTTTGTTATCCCCTGAGGAGAATGTGCGATGCCCACCATGCATGTCATTACCAATGCCCAAGGAAAAATCGTGGCGGCCATGCAGGCCAATCCGAGCAGCAGTGCCACCTTGGTACCGCTTGCGGACCAGAAGATGCACAGAGTGGAAGACGTGCCTGTGGAAGTTGCGGGGCTCATCAATCCCGTGGCGTTTCACAAGGCCATCACCGAACACTTCAACAAAAAGGGTGCCAAGGTCACGCCTATGGATCCCCACAAAGGCCATGCGGCCCACGGCCGCAAACCAGCCTGAGGCGCGGCCGGTTAGGGGGCTTGGTGGATGGTGCCGGCTGCTAGCTGTGATTGCCATGCGGCTGCAAAACGCGTCAGCTCACTGGCATCGGCATCGGTGACTGCCCATACTTGCATCACGCCATCGCTCCAGTGCACGGCGTTAAACCCTCTTTGCTGTAGCTGCGCCAGGGGCTGAACCTGGTCGCTTGGTATCTCGTAGGCCGAGATGATGTGCTTGTGCAGTTGGTAGGCCATCACGGCGGTGTCGTGGCCATGCAGGCGGTCTATGCGGCCGCCCAGCAATACAAAGCCGGCCTCACTCAGGTCCAGCACTTCGGGGGCGTAGTCCAGCTTGCCCTGAAACCAGGGCTTGACGGTGTGCCGGTCACTGGAGGCCACCTGGAACAAGGGGCCTGGGCCCAGGGCGCGCACATGCAGGCTGAGCAAGTCCCCCACCATGGCCTGCGCGTCCGTGCTGGGCGCCAGCATGCGCGGCAGCATCCAGACCAATGCCAGCGTCAACAACACGCCGCCCACAAAGCCCAGGCTGAGTGAGGTGCTTTGCAGCACGCCTGCAGGGCGCGCTGTACGGTTCCCGGCCAAGCCCAGCCATTGTTTGATTTTTGCAGGCCAGCCCAGGCGAGCAGACGCAGGCGGCTTGCGTCCTGCCGCGTGAAGGGTGATCTGCGTCTGCACTGCGGCACGCAGCTGGGTGCTGGCCTGGTGACGTTGGGCGTGGCGCTGGATCAGGGCAGAGAGTTCGTCGTCGTTCATGGTGGGTTCACTTGCGTGCTCCAGACTGTGTCAATAGCTCCCGCATGCTCGCCCGTGCGCGCGACAGGCGCGACATGACCGTGCCGATGGGGATGGATGCCACCAGGGCGATTTGCGCATACTCCAGGCCTTCCATTTCACGCAGCACCAGCACCTCGCGCAGTGCCGGCGTCAAAGCCCTGAGCGCGGCATTGATGTGCTGGCGCTCCATGGTTTGCTGCAGCGCGGCGCTGGGCTCGGCCTGCGTCTGACCGGATGCAAACTGAAAGGCCTCCAGCGCTTCTTCATCCATGCCGGACACTTCCTTCCTGCCCATGCGTTCCTTGAGTTGGGTAAAGCACACGTTGCGCACAATGCCCAGGAACCACGCGCGCGCATCGTCACCCTGGAGCTTGTCAAAATAGCGCAGTGCCCGCAGCACTGCTTCCTGCACGGCGTCTTCGGCGCTGGCGTCATCGTGCAGCAGCCAGCGCGCCAGGTTGTAGCCGCTGTCGAGCTGCGGCAGCACGGTGGCTTCGAAGCTGCGCATAGGGTTCATCGTGGGCTATGCCGTCACGTTGAAATGGCCATGCATGTCTTCATGGCCGTCACCGCAAAAGTTGTCGCATAAAAAATCCAGTCTGCCGACCTGTAGCGGCGTCATGCGAACGGGGGTGACCAGACCGGGCAGCAGGTCAGTGCGTATGCCCAGATCCGGAACGTTGAAGCCGTGAATATAGTCCAGGGAATGGATCAGCAGCAGCACGGGTTCGCCGACTTTCAGCTCCATCACAGCCGGCACAAACTGGAAGCGCTGTGCCACGATTTCAATCTGGCGCACCGTTTGCGCATGGGCCAGGCGCAGGGCCGACAGCCCCAGGGCAGTAGCCCCGGCGCCCATCAGGCCGAAGACAATGCGCCGGCGCTTCTGCGCCAACAGGCTCATACCTTCACCACCGGGTATTCGGCCAGGTCGATATGTGCGCCCCGGGAAGCCACGTGCAATTCCCGAAAGCCCAGTCCCTTGTAGGGTGCCTGCGGATTCCAGGGCAGGGGCGTGCGCTCCGCTTGCGAGCCGGGTGCCGGCAATGGAAACATCAGGGACTTGGCCGAGTGGTGTGCGATATGCCCGGTCATGTGGTGGTGCTCCTGGTGGATGTGCCCATAAAACACGGTGACGTTGCCAAAGGGCATGAGCAGGGCCAGTGCCTGCGCACCGTCGCGGGTGGCCCAGTCCCATTTGGGCGCCAGGTCAAAAAGCGGCCGGTGCGTCAGCACCACGATGGGCGCATCGGGAGCCAGTCGGGCCAGGTCGGCTTGCAGCCACGCCAGTTGCGCCTCGCCAATTTTGCTGCCCGGGTCGGACACGTTGTCCAGTGCGATGAAGTGCACGCTGCGGTGCTCAAAGGTGTAGTGGGTGGGGCCAAACAGTTCCTGGTAGGCGCTACCCCGGTCAATCCCCGCATCGTGCTCGCCGGGCATGAAGTACACGGTCTTGACGGCCAGCCCTGCCGCAATGGATTTGAACTCCGCCATGCGGCGCCGGCGTTCGTCGGGGCTGTCGGTGGTGTGCGTCAAATCGCCTGTGAAGACAACGAACTCGGGCTGTACCTCCAGCGCATTGACGGCGGCAATAGCCTTGTGCAGCGTGCCCTTGGCATCCGGGTTGGGCGGCCCCTGAAAGCCCCAGTGCACATCGGAGAGCTGCACAAAGTAGAAGTCCGAAGCCCCAGCTGTTGTATTGGCCGGGGTGTTGGCACAGCCGGCCAAGGTCGACAGGAAGACGGCGCCGCCGCCAGCGGCGCTCAGGTTGAGGAAATCTCTGCGTTGCATGGTGACTCTCCAAAAAGTGGGTTCACATGCAATACCGCAAACAGGGGCGGTTTATTCCATCGCTATGAAAAAACCGCAGCAGGGGGTCTGCAGTTGGATGTTCGTGTGCGCAGAGAATTTTAAGATTTATG
>JAYVNF010000460.1:0-2937 GCA_043758575.1 Rhodoferax sp. | reverse complement strand
GTGTGGCCGGTTACCGTGGCCTGCCCAACAGCCTGGCCTATGGGCCCAGCAAGGCCGCACTGATCCACCTGGCCGAGACGCTGTACCTGGACGTGCGCGCGCGCGGCCTGGGCGTGTCGCTGGTCAATCCAGGCTTTGTGCAAACCCCGCTGACCGCCAACAACCGCTTCAAGATGCCGGCGCTGATCACGCCGCAGGCGGCCGCGCAGGCGATTCTCAAAGGCTGGGCGGCCGGGGCTTTTGAAATCCATTTCCCCAAACGCTTTACGCTGTGGCTCAAGCTGCTGCGCTTGCTACCCTATGGACTCTACTTTGCGCTGGTCAGGCGCGCCACCCAATGAACCTGCCCTATCCTGCACCGGCTGCACCCGTCGCGCCATCGGCTACGCTCACTCCAGCAGTCCCGGGCACCCCGGGCACAGTGGATTGCAGCATCGCAGCGACCCAGTTGGCGCATTTTTTTAGCACCCTGACTGAACACAGCGTGAAGGACCTGGCGCGCTACTACGCGGCCGATGCGCGCTTCAAGGACCCGTTCAACGATGTGCAGGGCGTGGCCGCCATAGCGCCAATTTTTGCCCATATGTTCGAGGCGCTGGAGCAGCCGCACTTTGTGGTGACGGGACAGCTGGTGCAGGGCCTGCAGTGCTTCATGACCTGGGAGTTCCGCTTTTGTTTCAAGAACTTCAAGCGCGCCGAGCCGCAGCGGATTCTGGGTGCCTCGCACCTGGTGTTCTCGCCCGCCGACCTGGTGACCTTGCACCGCGACTACTGGGATGCGGCGGAAGAGCTGTACGAAAAGCTACCCCTGGTGGGAGCGTTGATGCGTTGGCTCAAGCGCCGCGCCAACAGCTGAGGAAAAGCGCTACGTGCAGACCCTGAGACGCCTCAGCCGAGGATCTGGCTGGCCTGAAAATCGGCGGGTCGCTTGGGCTCGCCCCACCAGGCGCGCAATGTGGCAAACACATTGCGGCAGCCGGTGCACTGGTAAGGCCCGGTGGGCTGCCAGGCCCCCGACGCTTGGCGCTCCATCAGGCGCTTGTAGCTGGTGGTGCCACAGCCACGGCATTTGTAGATGGTTTTGTAGTTGACCATAGGGTTGCAACTGTACGTTCGCAGCACGGCAAACGCGAGCCGGTTTTTGTAATACCGTGTAAGTGCCCGGCCCCGGCTTGGCTGCCAGGGCGGTGCCGGGTCTAGACTGGCACCGTGTCGGCAAAGCTGGCGCGCTGCATCAGCTTGTCGTAGAGCTTGACCAGGTTGGGGTAGTCGCCGCGCCAGGCCAGTTCGGGAAAGCGGAAGTCCAGATAGCCCAGGGCGCAGCCCACGGCGATATCGGCCAGGCTCAAATGGATGCCGGCGCAAAAGGGTTTGTCGCCCAGGCCCAGGCTCATGGCCTTGAGGGCGTCATGGCATTTGCGCATCTGGCGGTCTATCCAGGCCTGGCTGCGTTGCTCGCTGCTGCGGCCACTCCAGGTGGCCTCCATGCGCGCCATGATGGAGGCATCCAGCACGCCATCGGCCAGGGCCTCCCAGGTCTTGATTTCGGCGCGCTCGCGGCCCACTGCCGGAATCAGCTTGCCCACCGGCGAGAGCGTGTCCAGGTACTCGACGATGACGCGCGAATCAAACAGTGCCTCGGCACCCTCCATGATCAGGCAGGGCACCTTGCCCAGCGGGTTGGAGCCGGAGATGGTGGTGCCCTCGGCCCAGACATCTTCGGTGACGAAGGTGTACTCCAGTTTTTTCTCGGCCATCACCGCACGCACCTTGCGTACGTAGGGACTGGTGGTGGATCCGATTAATTTCATGGCTTGCCTGCGTAGATGATTGGTGTTCATTCTATCCATTGGGTGGGTACGAATGGGCAGGCACCGGTGCGGGGATGCACGCGCCTACAATTCGGAGATGACTTTCTCCGCCATCTCCGCACTTTCTCCCCTGGACGGCCGCTACGCCGCCAAGCTTGCCACCCTGCGCCCCCTGACCAGCGAGCTGGGCTATATGCACCGCCGCGTACAGGTCGAAGTGGCCTGGTTTGTCGCGCTCAGCGATGCCGGTTTTGCCGAATTCAAACCCTTGAGCCCGGGTGCCCGCACTTACCTCCTGGGTCTGGTAAAGAATTTCTCCGAGGCCGATGGCGAAGCCATCAAGGCGATCGAGAAGACCACCAACCACGACGTCAAGGCCGTGGAGTACTGGATCAAGTCCAAATTCGAGGCCCGGCCCGAACTGGAAAAGGCCGGTGAGTTTGTGCACTTTGCCTGCACCAGCGAAGACATCAACAACACCAGCCACGGCCTGCAGCTGCGCGCCGCCCGTGACATCGTGATCCTGCCGCTGCTGGACAAGCTGATTCTGAAGCTGCGCGAGATGGCCAACACCCATGCCGAGGTGTCCATGCTCAGCCGCACCCATGGCCAGACCGCCAGCCCCACCACGGTGGGCAAGGAAATGGCCAACGTGGTGGTGCGCCTGCAGACCGCCTGCGAACGCATTGCCGCCGTCAAAATTCTGGCCAAGATGAATGGCGCCGTGGGCAACTACAACGCCCACCTGTCGGCCTGGCCCGACTTCGATTGGGAGGCCTTCAGCAAGAAGGTGATTGAGACGCCGGAGCCGCTGGGCCTGGGCCTGTCGTTCCAGCCCTTTAGCACGCAGATCGAAGCGCACGACTACATGGCTGAACTGTTCGATGCAGTGGCCCGCACCAACACCATCCTGATTGACCTGTCGCGCGACATCTGGGGCTATGTGTCGCTGGGCTACTTCAAGCAAAAACTGCGCGACGGCGAAGTGGGTTCGAGCACCATGCCGCACAAGGTCAACCCGATTGATTTCGAGAACGCCGAGGGCAATCTGGGCCTGGCCAATGCCGTGCTGCGCCATATGGCAGAGAAGCTGCCGGTGTCACGCTGGCAGCGCGACCTGACCGAC
>JAYVNF010000459.1:0-9220 GCA_043758575.1 Rhodoferax sp. | reverse complement strand
CCGCCTTGCGCTGGCTGGCGGCTGGGGTGGACGATACGGGCCGGGCCGTGGTGACGCTGGACACGCGCAATGCCTTTGAAGTGGATCACGGCACGTTTGAGGGTGCGATTGACTGGCGCATCGACAAATTCACCGAGTTCCCGCAAGCGTTGAGCGAGCACCTGGCCGAGTTGCAGGATAAAACCGTGGTGAGTTTTTGCACCGGTGGTATTCGCTGCGAGAAGGCTGCAATTTTGATGCGCGAGGCGGGGTTGGCGCATGTGTACCAGCTCGAGGGTGGCATCCTCAAATATTTCGAGGAAGTTGGCAGCGCGCATTACCGTGGCGGCTGCTTTGTGTTTGACGAGCGCCGCGCGGTGGACGCCGAGCTCAAGGCGGCGCCCGAGCTGGCAAGCCTGGCGGCCTGACACCAGGTACTGCAAGCCCAAAGGGCTTTGTAGTCCCCCCCAGGCGCATGGGGCGCCCCCCCACAAAGGCGACCCCATGACCGCCGGTCACTGCAGCCGAACCGCTTGTCCGTCTGCAGGTAAGCGCCCATGGGGCGGCGCTTACCATCGCGACCAAAGCGGCAATATCAATTTTTGGCCTTTCCAATATGCATCTGCACCGAACGTTTCCCTCGAAATCCGCCGGGTTCTCCATGGTGGAGGTGCTGGTGTCCATCGTCGTCCTGACCTTCGGCATGCTGGGAATGGTGGGCATGCAGGCGGCGGCCCTGCACAGCAACCGCGAGGCCCGCCTGCAATCCACGGCCGCCGTGATGGCCCGTGAACTGGCGGAGATGATCCGTGGCAACCGAAGAGTGGGCGCAGCGCTCACTTCTAACCCCTATCTGGGATCTTTCAGCTCCCCCCTGGTAGCCACCACACCCACCTATTGCCTGAATGCATCGGCCACCAGTGGCTGCGCCGACACAACAGCGGTTGCCAATTCTGAATTGACCGAGTGGTTGGCGCGGGTCGACGCCGAACTGCCCGGCGCGCGCGTGGTTACCTGCCTTGACGCGACACCGTTCGATGCCAGTGGACTTCCACAATGGGCTTGCTCGGCCAGCGGCACCACCGTCGTCATCAAAATTGGCTGGACCAAAAGCTCCACCAACAAGTCCATCACCGGTGCGGGCGCGATGGAACTCGCGTCCGGCTCAGCTTCAGTGCCACTGATCGTCGTGCCGGTCACGCCGTGAACTCTCTATGAAACCCACCACCATGGCGTCCACACCCACAGCGCAATCCCGGTCCTTGGCCACCACGGCACAACGCGGCCTGACCTTGGTTGAGTTGCTGGTTGCGCTGGTCATTGGCTTGCTGATTTCCCTGGCGGCCGTGTCCTCCCTGGTCGTGACCCGCCAGGGCTTTAATGCCGTTGACGCGGCATCCCAGTTGCGCGACAACGGCCGCTTTGCAGCGGACCTGATTCAGCGCATCTCCTTGCAAGCCGGCTACAAAATTCCCCTCTTTGCTGCGACTTTGCCTAGCCAACAAGACAAGACCGACGATGCCGCAGGTCTGATTGCTGCGAACATCACGGGCTTTAACAATGCGCTGGTCGACACCACCAACCTGACCACCGCAGCCACCCGAATCAGTTCGGTACTGGGCTACGGCAGTGACGTTTTGGTTCTGCGCTTCCAAGGCTCCGATGGCTCCGTCATTGACTGTTCGGGCGCCACCTCCACCACCATTCCCGCCAGCCGCAATGAACGCATGGTCAGCGTGTTCCACGTGGCCCTGGACCCCGATGGAGAGCCGGCCCTCATGTGCTCTCGATCAGTCGATGGAGTTGCCGCCTACACCACACAAACGCTGGTGCGTGGGGTGGAAAACTTCCAGGTGCTCTACGGTGTAGATGGCTTCACCACCGTCAATACGGCCTTCGACCCATCCGCGATGGATTCGGTTCCCGAAAGATACCTGCGTGCCGACCAGATTGTGGTTGGAGGGAACACGCATTCCCAGGCCACCTACGCCAACTGGCGCCAGGTACGCAGCATTCGCATTGGCATGATTTTGCGCGGCGCGGTGGGTTCGCAATCCGAGCGCGTGGCGCAAACCCTGTACCCCTTCGGCCTGGCCAAGGATTCGGCCAGCGGAACGGCTGGCTCGGCGCTGTCTTCCAGCAACGACGTCGGAACCATCTTCAGCGCGCCCGCCGATGGGCGCCTCAGGCAGGTGGTTACCTTCACCATTCATCTGCGCACCGACCAATCGCTTTGAACCATGAAACAGCACGCACACTCCAACCCACGGCAAAAGCTGCGCGCACCTGCCACTCAAAGGGGCATGTCCCTGGTCATGGTGCTGATGATTCTGGTGGTGGTATCCCTACTGGGTGTAGGTGCCGCGCAAATTGCCTTGATGAGTGAACGTGGCGCCCGCAATGACCGCGACCAGTTGCTCGCCTTTCAATCCGCCGAGGCGGGACTGGTGGACGCGGAGATGGATGTTGATCCGCCCGTCAACGGCGCCAGCACGCGCAGAAGCGTGTTTGATGGCAAATCGATTGTGGACTTCCCATCGAGCAACTGCGGCACATCCGGTAATTCGATTGGTCTGTGTGCACAGCCGCCGCTGACCGGAAAGCCGGCCTGGCTGACCGTCGACTTCTCCGACACCAGCAGCACCGCACCCAGTACCGCATTTGGCAAATTTACCGGGCGTTCTTTTGTGGCGGGTGGCGTTGGTGTGCAGCCGGCACAGGCACCCCGCTACGTGATCGAGCCCATCACCGTGCAGTCTGGAGATCCCTCCAATCCCGACATCCTGTACCGCGTGACGGCCATTGGCTATGGGCCCCGCACCGACATTCAGGTCGTGGTTCAAATGCTTTACAGAATCTAAAGACTGGAGTGATGCCATGCACACAAACAACCCCCTGAAGCCCACGGGTGTGTCAGCACGCTTGCTGCAGCGCATAGGTCTAGGCTTTTCAGGATGGAGCTGGAGACAAAAATTTCTGGCCGGCACCATCCCCTTTGTTGCCATGGCATCTTTCTGGGTGCTGGGTGTAACGTCCGCCCCCAGCATTCCTGCCGTCATCCTGTCGGCCGACCCCTTGTATGCGCCCACATCCGTAGACAAGCCGGCCCTGGCCCTGGCCCTGTCAGTAGAGTTCCCCACGGTAGGTGCGCAGTACGTAGACCCGGACAACCGCAACGGCAGCACCACCGATGACGTCACCTACTCGCCTACCATCGAGTACCTGGGCTACTACGATGCCGA
This sequence comes from Rhodoferax sp., assembly GCA_043758575.1. Classification (GTDB taxonomy): domain Bacteria; phylum Pseudomonadota; class Gammaproteobacteria; order Burkholderiales; family Burkholderiaceae_C; genus Allorhodoferax. The sequence goes on along the minus strand of JAYVNF010000459.1, from coordinate 5,999 downwards.
AAGCTGCTACACCTACGACGACACGGGTGCTGGTGCCCCCGCCGGTCAGGCGTCTAGCTACAAACGCTTTGTACGCCGTGGTCCGGCGCTGCCGCTGGCCGCAGCCAACACAGCCAACCCGACCTGGACCTCCCGCATGTGCTGGGACGGCAGCAAGAGCTACAGCAAGGACGATGGCACCACCCCGGCCTCTAGCACCACCGCCAATGACGGTTTTAGCGGCAATTTTCTGAACTGGTCATCCAGCTCGGCCATCGATATGCTGCGCCTGGCCATGACCGGAGGTGACCGGGTGATTGACACCTCCACCTTGACCGTATTGCAACGTGCGTTCATCCCGGATGGAAACCCCATCAGCATGGGCAATAGCTCCAACTTCCCATCCAAGCAGCTGTATAGATCCGGCACTTCGCGCGCCATCACCTCCACTGGATCGGCGTCAGCATCCTATGCGTCCGGCGTGCCTTTCTTTGGTGCCGTGCCAAATGCCATGGCGACCGCAGCCGGCACCAACGATATCTATGTGGCCAACACCTTGAATCGCATCTACTTTGGCACCGCCAAGTCGGGAAACAACTCGTCCGGCTTTTCTGGTTACACCTTGGGTGGCGCTGCGGCTGCGGTTCAGAAAGGGCCGTCATCGACCTACAACGCCTCGCTTCCTGCGGATGCCGTGCTGCTGGGTGGTGAGAATGTCGTCTACAACTTTACCGGTGTACGTGAGATCTGGTTTGGAAAGAATGATGCGACCACAACCACCTGGACGGTGTTGCCAGCGTCCGGCGGCATCGACTGCTATTGGCAGGGCGGTGGTGGCCCTTATGGTGGCATGAATGACCCCAGATCCGGTGTGGCAAAAAACTGCTACAGCCGCCCATACACAGGCACTTGGACCCCTACCGTAACCGGCAGTGCACTCAATTCCGACGGCTACTTTTTCGCCCGGGTCCAGGTCTGTGACCGCGATGCCACTACCAGCGCACTCAAAGATGTGCGCTATTGGAGCCTGTGCACCAAGTATTCGGATGGCGCCACCACACCCCAACCGCTCTACAAGCCGACTGGCGTGGTGCAAAAATACTCGGATCAACTGAGATTGGCCGCGTTTGGATACCTTATGGACCCCAACACCAGCCGCTACGGAGGCGTGTTGCGCGCACCCATGAAGTACGTGGGCCTCAAGACCTTTGATACCAATGGCGTGGAGAACACGCCCTCTGGCGGGAATACGGCGCGGGAATGGGATCCCATTACAGGCATCTTCAACAGCAACCCGGACGGCAACACCACGGTGCCAACCACAGATGGTCGCTCCACCTATTTGAGTGGCGTTATTTCCTACGTGAACCAATTTGGTCGCACCGGATCAATCGCAGGACGCTACAAAACCTATGACCCGGTGGGTGAATTGCATTATCAAGCGGTGCGCTATCTGCAGGGCCTTCAGCCCAGTAGCTCGGCGGTTAGCAGCCTGACAACCGATATGTATGACGGTTACCCCGTTTTCACTACCTGGACCGATCCCTACGGAAATGGTCGCTCCAACACTGCCGATTATTCCTGTCTGAAAAGCAATATCGTGGTGATAGCGGACAAGAACACTTGGGACTACAACAACCGCGTACCGACGGCCAGTGCAGCGAATAACATTCCAGATATTTTGTACTGGCAAGGCATTGCTGCCAAATTCGAAGCGGGCACTTCCGGAACCTATGTGGATGGAGCCGGGCTGACGCAAAGCATTTCCAATCCGAACACCGCCAACACGGCATCTCTGGGAAGTGCATCCGGTGATGTGAGCATTGTGGGCTCCGCCTATTGGGCACGTACGCACGATATTCGAGGTACCGGCTGGACCAATGCCACCGCAGCAGGCACAGCGGGCACAACGCTGCAACGACCTGGGCTGCGTGTCAAGACATTCATGTTTGACGTCAATGAATATGGCGGCTCCAACGATGCCACCACGCGTCACACCAGCAACCAATTGTTCCGCGCCGCAAAATACGGCGGCTTTGAGACGGACCCGTCCAATACCGCGAAGAATCCGTACAACACCCACGGAAATCCCTTTGTGAGTGAAGCAACAAGCACCAACAACAACTACGTGTGGGCCGACACAGACACTCGCACCAGTCGCGTGGGCGAGGCCAATACCTATTTTTTGCAAAGTGATGCGCGAGGTGTACTGAGTGCGTTTGACGACATTTTTCAACGCGCATCAACGTCCGCACGCAGTATTGCCGGCGGCGCGATACAGTCCAAGAACCTGACCCAGGTGGGTGACACCATCTTCCAGGGCACGTTTGATACCTCCGACTGGAGCGGCGATTTGCTTTCCATACCCGTGGGCGTGGACTCCAACAACGTGGTCACCATCGGCAGCACGTTCAACTGGACTGCGGCGACCGTGCTGGGCAATATGGCAACACCGTCAACCTCGCGCAACATTGTGGTTGGCAACACGGGTGCCACAGCCAACCCCACGGCCAGCAATTTCACCTGGTCCTCTATTTCAAGCAGTCTGCAAACCGCACTGAACAAAAGCAGTCCGACCGCCACGGCCGACGGCCTGGGTCAGGACCGGCTGAACTTTTTGCGTGGTGACCGCAGCAAGGAAGGCAGCACCTTCCGCAGCCGCAGCAAGCTCATGGGTGACGTGATCAACTCGGGCGTTATCTACTCCGGCAAGCCGTCCAACACCATCAACGACTCCGGCTACAGCAGCTTCTACAGCACCAACGCCAATCGCACGGCCGCAGTATTTGTAGGTGCGAACGACGGCATGTTCCATGCCTTCAACGCCAGCAGCGGTGCCGAATTGTTTGCCTATATTCCGAGCTGGCTGGGCTCCAAATTGTCGGCACTCACCTCTACCAGCTACGTCACCAACCATCAAAGTTACGCCGATGGAACGGCCACCATCAACGAAGCCGTGGTTGGAAGCAGCTGGAAGACCGTACTGGTCTCTGGCACGGGTGGTGGCGGCAAAGGCGTGTTTGCACTGGATGTGACAGACCCGACCACCTTCACGACATCCAATGTGATGTGGGAGTTCACAAATGCCGACGATGCCGATCTGGGCAATGTGGTGGGGCGTCCGCAAATTCTGAAGCTGCGCACCAGCGCCCCGGGCAGCACCACGCCGACCTACAAATGGTTTGCCGTATTTGGCAGTGGGGTGAACAACTACGTGTCTGACAGCGGCATATTCAGCAGCACCGGCAATCCTTCGCTGTTCTTGCTGGACCTGAGCAAGACGGCGGGCACGGCGTGGACGCTGGGCAGCAACTACTACAAGATAACCCTGCCGGTGGACAGCACCCTCAGTGCCACGACGGCCACCGGCCTGCTCAATTTCCGTGTGGTCCTGGGAGCCGCCCGGGAGGTTTCGCAAATGTTCATGGGTGACTTGCACGGCAAATTGTGGAAGCTGGACTTCACCTTGGCAGGCTCCACCGGTTGGGACATGGCAACCCTCTCCTACTACAAGCAGGGCACCAGCAACACGCCCATCCCCATGTTTATGGCCAAGGACAGTTCGGGCAATGCCCAGCCCATCAGCGCGGCACCCAGCCTGGCCTATGGCCAGAACGCTGGCAGCTTCAACGTCATGTTTGGCACCGGCAAGTACCTGGAAACCAGTGACAGAACCTCTACCCAAACCCAGTCCGAATACCTAGTGTATGACAACAACAGCAATGTTCCAGACACCACGCCGACCAGCTCCGCCACCAGCGCAGTCAGCAGCCGGCTCCGACTCAAACAGCCCACGTCGGTGAATGCCACCACGGGTGTGGTGACATTCCCCAGCTTCAAATTGGGTAGAGCCACCACCAATGTGGACACCGACGACCCACGCTCGGGCTGGGTTTTCGATTTGCCCAATTCCGGTGAACGTCAGATTAGCAACGGCACCATATTCGGTAACTCGGTGATAGTTGGCAGTTTGATTCCCAGCAGCGCATCGACTGCCGCGTGCGCGGCCAGCGGCGGCGGGGGCAATCAGTACGCAATAGATATCCTGACCGGTAACGGAACCTCCACCGGTTCCCAGGTTGGCATTCTGGGCGAACCCCTGGTGGCCGAGTTGACCAGTGCAACAAGATACTCTGATGCTGACAGCTCCGGACGGCGCATCAAGACCATTACCAGCCAGGTCTTCCAACAGGGCTCCAACGGCATTTCCCCAGGCAGCACCGTGTCCAGGCAGGTGATCACCGGACGTCTGACCTGGCGCCAAATCAACAATTACCAAGATCTGAAGAACGCACCATGAACATTAAAACAATGCGCGGTTTCACCCTGATTGAGTTGATGATTGTTGTGGCGGTCATCGGCATCCTGGCGGCCATTGCCTATCCGGCCTATACGGGCCAAATCTTGAAAGGGCGGCGTGCGCAGGGACGCACGGCTCTGGCTGAACTACTGCAGCAGGAAGAGCGCTATCTGACACAGCGCAATACCTACCTGGCATTTACCAGCAACAGCTCGGGTGCCGCCAATCCGTCGACGGCTCCATTCAAGACCTGGTCCGGCAGCAACTTGGCCAACTCGGCCTATTTGCTCTCCGCCGGCCTGTGCCCTGATGGCGCTGGCGGCACCATGGCCATCACCGACTGCATACAAGTTATCGCGACACCCATACAGGCCGATGCCGATGCCGGCAACCTGCAACTCACCAGCACCGGCGCCAAGACCTGCACCGGTACCAATAGCGCGGTCTGCTGGAAATGAAAATGCAGAGCTTTCGCCAACACGGCTTCACGCTCGTTGAGCTCTTGGTGACCATGGGCATCGCGGCGATCCTGCTGGTTACAGCAATGCCCAGCTTCACTACGTTTCAGCGCAATGCGGACTTGACGTCGTTTGCCAACTCGATGGTGGCCGCCGTGAACGCGGCGCGTGGCGAAGCGATCAAACGTGGCCGCCACGCCATGCTCACGCCTATGGACAGCAGCAATTGGAGTTCGGGCTGGCGCGCCTTTGTCGATTCAAACGGCAGCCAAGCCTTTGACGCCAGTTTGGATGTGCAGGTATTCTCCCGTGAGGCCGCGTCCAGCTATCTCACCATTTCGGCCACAGGCACTGCCAGTGCTTCACCGCCGTACTTGATGTTCGATGCGTCGGGCTATGCGGTCAACAAGGCGGCCGGGTTTGGCAGCCTGGTGATCAGCGTGGTGCGCAATGATGTGGGCTCGGGCTTGGCAGCCACGCAGACCCGGCGCATCATCGTCTCCAACACCGGGCGGGCCAGGGTGTGCACACCGGCCACCGACGCCACCTGCACCACCACGGCTACCCAGTAGCTGGTCGCTTAGACGAACCGACCGGCCAGCGCCGCAATGCGCGCGCCAAACAAGCGCCCGGTCTCCAGGTCGCCGGCATTCATTTCATCGGCGCCTGCATCGCCCGGCGTCTGCGCAATCGGGCCGCCGCTGGAGGCCAGGTAGTTGATGTCGCTGCGCTGCGAGGCCTTGGTGTTGTTGTAGTTCAGGCCGGTGCCGGCCCACAGGCCACCGTGCTGCATGGCCAGGGTCATGAAGTAGTGGATGGTGCTGAACTTGTCGCCATTCACATTCGCGCTGGCCGTGAAGCCACCAAAGATCTTGTCCTTCCAGGACTGGGTGTACCAGGGCTTGGAGGAGGCATCGGCAAACTTCTTGAACTGCCAGCTGACCGAGCCCATATAGGTGGGCGAGCCGAAGACGATGGCATCAGCCGCAGCCAAGGTTTCCCAGGCGCCGTCGGGCAGGTTGCCATCGGCATCAATCGCGATCAGCTCGGCTTCGGCACCGGCCGCCACGGACTGCGCCAGGCGCTGGGTGTGGCCATAGCCGGAATGGAAAACGACTGCTACTTTTGCCATGGAAAAACTCCTGTTGATAAAGTTGAAAATCCGTAACTACTCAGCCCGATCTTCGGCCATGCACTGGATTCAGCCGAAGCGGGGCTGCGGCGGTGTGCCCTTGAATGCAGCGACAAGGGAGTCGAAGATG